>NZ_JAMXXL010000026.1:0-50379 GCF_024129685.1 Acinetobacter lwoffii
CTAACAACTCCGCCATTCTGCTTCGTTCGTTTCCGTCTATCTCGTCGGTATGTGCTCATTATAGGGCAATTTCTTACACGTGCAAGCGCTTTTAACGCACAGGAATCACGAGTGTTTTATTTTTATGCACCAAATTGGTTCAATTCCATACAATTCATTACATAAGTACATATTTTTAAAACAGAAATATAAATTAAATATTTCTGCTTTATTCTATGCCTAATTTTTTACGACTGGTGCTTTAATCGTCACACTGGTGATTTTTACAGGGTTCACCGGCACATTTTGATGCATTCCATAGTTTCGGGTCGGTACTTTGGCAATCTGATCGACGATATCCATGCCTTTAGTGACCTTACCAAATACCGCATAGCCGGCATTTCTAGCAGAACGATCCAGGAAATCATTATCGACCAGGTTTACAAAGAATTGTGCTCGGGCAGAATCCGGCTGATTGGTACGGGCCATGGCTAAAGTACCGCGTTTATTTTGCAGACCATTCGATGATTCATTTTTAATGGGTGCTTTATTATTGGCTTTTTCTTGCATGTTTACATCAAAGCCACCACCCTGCACCATAAAGCCGGGAATGACACGGTGAAAAATCGTGTCCTTATAGAAGTTGCTCTTTACATAGCTTTCGAAGTTCTTTGCCGAGATTGGGGCTTTGTCATTGAAAAGTTCAATTTCAATATTTCCAGATGAAGTCTTCATCTTAATAATCGTATTGGCAGCAAAGCTTGGCAGACTGACCGCAGCAAGTGCGATGACACATAATGATTTCTTTAACATTTATTAACTCATCTACTTAGAAGTAATGGTTGTGAATGACTATATATTAATCTTTTATAACTCATAATGCAGTGACCTGCCGACTAAAGACAAGAGAATAAGAATGAAGCATGCATTATTACAGGAGCAAAATATCCACCAGTTTCCACCTTGGCGTTTGCAGGGTGAGGGTTTTATTCTGAATTATTGGCTGACCCCCAGCTTTATTGAGCAAGCGAAACAGTTCCGGATCGCCCCTTCTCCGCTGGGTCGTATGGTCCAAGTCTTATTGGTGCGTTATCACGCTTCGCCGATTGGCCCTTATGATGAGTTACTGATTCTGGATCATCCTTTAATTAGTAAACGACGCCTCAGCTCAATTCCTAAAATTTATGTGTCTACCCATGAGTCTGTGGTACACGGTCAGCATTTATGGGGCATTCCCAAAGAACATGCGCAGTTTGAATGGCAGGAAAAGGATCAGGAAGTACTGTGTCAGATTCAACACCAGAACCAGCATATGACGATTCGGCTGAAGAAAACCAAATCCGCACGCCAGTTCTATATTAATAGTCATCATATTCCAGCATCTATGCTGAAGATTCAGCAAGCCTGGAAAGGTCAGCGTTTTCAGTTTAGTCCACAGTTCCGCGGTCACCTCTCCAAACTCTCGCAAGTAGAATGGCAAGATGCCGAAAATATATTTCCAGATTTTTCCAAAGCCAAATTGCTGCAAAGCTTTTATGTCCCCAAATTCAATCTGATCTTTCCTGAAGCGCAGATCAGCAGCAAAGTATAAGAACTGATAAAAACCTATCTACAAAAAAGGTGTTTCATGAGAAACACCTTTTTACATTCATGCCTTGGATTTAACTATTTTTGTCCCAAAATTTGCGGAAATTTTTGCTGATCTCAATCACATATTTTTTGGCACGGCGGGAGATCGGCGTCAGGTTAATAAAACCATGTGCCTGATCGGTATATTCATGATAATGAACACTCACGCCATTCTGACGTAGTTTATGTGCGTAGATTGAACCTTCATCATGCAGGACATCATGACGTGCAGTAATCACATAACTTGGCGGCAAGTTTTGCAATTCACCATAGGTGGGTGAAATCAGCGGATCATCCAGTTCAATCTGATGGGTTTGGGCATACATTAAGGTCACCAGATCAATATCCTGTTCCGAAAGTACCAGTCCATCTTTATAGGCATAAAAAGAAGGATGGCGACTTTTAAAATCAACTGCCGGATAAAGCAAAAGCTGCGCTCGTGCGGCATAAGATTTGCCTGTACTGCGCTGAGCTACAACAGTAGCCAGATTTCCTCCCGCACTGTCCCCTGCCACGGCAATGCGGTTTTTATAGACTTTTAGTTGTTTGCTATGCTGATGTGCCCAAGCCAAGGCATCTTCACAGACTTGTACCATCTGCAAGGGACTAAATTCTGGCGTCAGCGGATAAGCCACGCTTAGCACCTGTACTTTGGCATGTACTGCCAGCAAGCGACAGAATTCATCATGGCTGTCCAGACCGCCCACCATAAATGCACCGCCATGATAAAAAATCACCATCGGTAACTTCTTTTGCGGTGCAGGATGATAATGTCGTGCAAAAATACTGCCACTCTGTAGAGGAAGGCGGAGCTCTTCGACAAATTTGACCGCGGTCGGTCTAGCCCGGATCGCTTTCATACGTGCATCAAACAATGTGCGCGAATGTGCCAGATCCTCACTGATAAAACTGCTATGCCCCTGTTTTATCTGGATGGCCATCAAGCATTTAACCAATGGATCTAAATCAGGATAGACATGAGGATAATCCAGGGTCTTAACCAATGCTTCCTGTGCAATGCCAGGCAAGCGGTCCAGCATACGCGCTGCCGTCCCTTGTCCTTTTTCCATCACACTTTTCAGAACCGGAGGATTCACAGTCATTATTTTTAGTCCTTATTCTCTTAATTCTTCATAGTTTCTACACGATTAGCGTTTCAGTGACTATATTCTTATATAAGTCTTAATATCAATGTACATATAGCTTTTACCCGATACGTTACCCTCATTTATAAAAGATGTCATTGACCGTTTAAAGGTTATTTTTGACGTACTTTTGCGAGCTTAAGTATATTTTTTATTACAAACCGGGAGGATGCCTATGGCTAGCAAAATTATAGCTCTGTCTTTGGCGACTGCATTTTTAGCTGTAGGCTGCGTCGCATTTCCTGAAGATGGTGGCTATTATGATGGCCGCTATGATCAGCGTTATGACCGTCGCTATGAACTGGACCGGCGTTATGAACAAGATCGTCGCTATGAGCGGCAACGCTGGGAATATGAACAGCAACGCAAACGCATTGAACTGGATCGACGTAAACAGGAATTACAACGTCGCAATTGGGAGCAGGATCATAAAAGACAGTTAGAGCTTGATCGACGTAAAAGCCAACTGGAACGGCAGCGCCATGAACAGCAACGTAAAAATATCATGACGCAACGGCAAAAACAGGCAGAAGCAGAACGCAAGCGTCGTCAGGATCTGGAGCGTAAACGTGCAACAGATCAGCGCAGTAAAAAAGTCCAGCAAAATCGTTCTAATCAACGCTGGAATGACAACCGACGCCATCAGGAACAACGTTCACGCGATCGTCGTGACTAAGACTTGAATCACCCTCTCTATTAAAAGCCCAGACTGGGCTTTTTTAATGAAAAAGGTAGCTGCCAGATAGACAAAGGCCCTAAAGAAAATTTCTTTAGGGCCTTTGCAGAGGGTTATGTTAAACGAACTTCCACTTCGCTTATGCTTCTCAGCAATTCAACCAGAACATCCTGTTCTCTACACAAATTATCCTATCGAATCAACTTGCTCTCATGAAGCGGACATTCACTATCCAAGCTGTAAATTTTATCTTACAAACCGCTAAAATAGAGACGACTGATTCCAACAAATTCAAAAAAGGTAAATTCTGGACAAAAAAAGGCTTATCTAGAGAACAGGATAAGCCACGAAAACACATTTCAAAATAAGAAGAAACTACAGCGATAGAATCTGGAATAAATATTAATCAAAAGTTCATCTATTGTGAAAGACTTTATTGCTTAGATATTAATCGTTTTTATGTCTAATAAATAAACAGGCAAAAAAAAGCTGAGTTTTGGGGATACTCAGCTTGAAAAAAGCAACTCTAAAATAGGGCAACAGCAACCCGGTTCGGCTCTCTCCTCTGAACAAGGTCGCTGTTAATAGAAGTATGATGCAATTTTTTTACCAATACTTAAAACGGATTAAAATTATTAATTTGATTCAAAAATACGATTATTCATTTTTTATATTTATTTTCAAATACTTAATTCTTGGATTTAGTCGCCAATTAAATCTATTCAGTTCAAAATTCGGATTCATCGCTGCTGATGTCCGTGTATTTTATTCTCATCCTATCCTGCTGTTGTGTTCTGAATAGCTTGTTCTGCTATCCGCTGGATTCAGTATTTTGTATAAATCTTAAATTTAATCTGGGTCGACGCTTGAATTTTTACACCCTGCCCCGATTTCTTTAGGTAATCAAGAACTTCACAACCATGGCAGTTCAGCATAAACGCAGTGAACACTGAGGCCTAAGGACTGTACATGTTTAAGAACCCATTTAAACGGAGTAAATCAATGGCGACTGAGCAAAACGAGCAAGCTCAACAACTTGAGCAAGAGCAAGCGGAACAAGATACAGCGCAAACTCAAGCTGAAACCGAGCAGGCTGAAGTTTCCGTTGAGTCTTTACAAGAGCAGATTGCGCAGCTTGAAGGTGATTTAAAGTTAGAAAAAGCCCGTACCGCCAATGCAGTTTATGAAGCACAAAAGAGTGTTGAACGTATTCAGCGTGAATCTGAAAAGCATAAAGATACAGTTCTGGAAAAGTTCTCTAAAGAGCTTCTAGAAACAGTCGACAATCTGGAACGTGCCATTGTGGCTGCAGGTGAAGAGCAAACACCATTGCGTGAAGGTGTTGAACTGACCCTTAAATCTTTATTGCATACCTTGGAGAAATTTGGGGTTGTGGCAGTGGATACCAACAACGGTTTCAATGCTGACCTGCATCAGGCAGTCGGGATTGATCCAAATGCCAAAGCAAATGAAATTGGGACTGTTTTGCAAAAAGGCTACACGCTTAACAGTCGCTTATTGCGTCCTGCCATGGTGATGGTCGGCGCTTAAGCCAAATAAATTCGGGAGTTTGTGAAATTTTTCAAAAATTTTACTTGAAAAAAATCGAACGGCTCTCATATCGGATAACAAGTGTAAATCACAAAAAAATTTTAGAGGAAACATCCAAATGGCTAAAATCATTGGTATTGACTTAGGTACTACAAACTCATGTGTTGCAGTACTTGAAGGCGACAAAGTTAAAGTAATCGAAAACGCTGAAGGCGCGCGTACCACTCCATCTATTATTGCCTATAAAGATGGCGAAATTCTGGTAGGTCAATCTGCAAAGCGTCAAGCAGTAACGAATCCGAAAAATACATTGTTCGCGATCAAACGTTTGATCGGTCGTCGTTATGAAGACCAAGCGGTACAAAAAGATATCGGTCTGGTTCCTTACAAAATCATCAAAGCGGATAACGGTGATGCTTGGGTTGATGTCAACGACAAAAAATTGGCGCCACAACAGGTTTCTGCTGAAATCTTGAAAAAGATGAAGAAAACTGCTGAAGATTACCTGGGCGAAACCGTAACTGAAGCTGTTATTACTGTTCCTGCTTACTTCAACGATGCACAGCGTCAAGCAACTAAAGATGCAGGTAAAATTGCAGGTTTAGAAGTTAAACGTATCATCAACGAGCCAACTGCTGCGGCACTTGCGTTTGGTATGGACAAGAAAGAAGGCGATCGTAAAATCGCGGTTTACGACTTGGGTGGTGGTACTTTCGACGTTTCAATCATTGAAATTGCTGACCTTGATGGTGACCAGCAAATCGAAGTATTGTCGACTAACGGTGACACATTCCTAGGTGGTGAAGACTTCGATAACGCGTTAATCGAGTTCCTGGTTGAAGAGTTCAAGAAAGAACAAAACTTTAACCTGAAACAAGATCCACTGGCGTTACAGCGTTTAAAAGAAGCTGCTGAGAAAGCGAAGATCGAACTTTCATCTTCAAATGCAACTGAAATCAACCTTCCATACATCACTGCTGATGCGACTGGTCCTAAACACTTAGTGATCAACGTAACACGTGCAAAATTAGAAGGTCTGGTTGCTGACCTGGTTGCGCGTACCATTGAGCCTTGCCGTATTGCGCTTAAAGATGCTGGTCTTTCGACTTCTGACATCTCTGACGTGATCCTAGTGGGTGGTCAATCTCGTATGCCAATGGTTCAACAGAAGGTTCAAGAATTCTTCGGTAAAGAGCCACGTAAAGACGTAAACCCTGATGAAGCAGTCGCAATGGGTGCTGCGATTCAAGGTGCGGTACTTTCAGGTGACAAAACTGACGTACTTTTACTTGACGTAACTCCGTTGACACTTGGTATTGAAACCATGGGTGGCGTGTTGACTGCAATCATCGAGAAAAACACCACGATTCCTGCGAAGAAATCTCAAGTGTTCTCAACTGCTGCGGACAACCAGCCTGCTGTAGACATTTCAGTTTATCAAGGTGAACGTAAAATGGCGCAGCAAAACAAACTGTTAGGTAACTTCCAATTAGGCGACATTCCACCTGCGCCACGTGGTGTGCCACAAATTGAAGTATCTTTCGACATCAACGCTGATGGTATCTTGAAAGTATCTGCGAAAGACAAGAGCACTGGTAAAGAGCAATCGATCCAGATTAAAGCAAACTCAGGTTTGTCTGATGCTGAAATCGAAGCAATGATCAAAGATGCTGAAGCGAATGCTGAAGAAGACCGTAAGTTTGAAGAGCTTGCAAAAGCTCGTAACGAAGCGGATGCTTTAGTTGCTTCTTCACAAAAAGCAGTGAAAGATCTTGGCGAGCAAGTGACTGCAGACGAAAAAACTGCAATCGAAACTGCGGTTTCTGAGCTTGAAGCTGCAACTAAAGAAAATGACGTTGAAGACATCAAAGCGAAAACTGAAGCGCTGCAAAACATCATCATGCCAATTACACAACGTGCATATGAAGCAGCTCAAGGCCAAGGCGGTGCGCAAGGTTTTGATCCAAACGCATTCCAAGGCGGCGAAGGTCAAGCTCAAAAAGCGGATGACGGCGTTGTAGATGCTGAGTTCACTGAAGTAAAAGATGACAAAAAATAATTTGTCGCTTTAACTGAAAAAACCGCGCGAAAGCGCGGTTTTTTTATTTCTCAACTTGAAGGAATAAAATAAAAATTACCAAAATTTGATCGTATTTTCAGGAAAAGCTGTTTAAGTTAAATCAAACATTAAAATACCCTGAACCCATGAAAATTCTGATTTTGCTGCCTTTACTTAGTTGCTTGGGCCTGACAGCGTGTAGCCTGCCCGTTTCATCTCTCCTATCTCAAAGCACTTCGACTCAATCGACTCAAGCCATTGCCCAATTATTTGATCAGGCGCAAAGCGCGGGTGTTCTAGTGATTCAGCGTGGTCAACAGATACAGGTTTATGGTAATGATTTAAGCCGTGCAGATACCGAATATGTTCCCGCCTCTACTTTTAAAATGCTCAATGCCCTGATTGGCCTGCAACATGGCAAAGCCACAACCAATGAAATTTTTAAATGGGATGGCAAGAAACGCAGTTTTGCAGCCTGGGAAAAAGACATGACTCTCGGCGAAGCCATGCAAGCTTCTGCTGTACCCGTGTATCAGGAACTGGCACGTCGCATTGGGCTTGAATTGATGCAACAGGAAGTACAACGCATCCAATTTGGTAATCAGCAGATTGGTCAACAGGTCGATAACTTCTGGTTGGTAGGCCCTTTGAAAGTTACTCCAAAACAGGAAGTCCAATTTGTTTCTGCGTTGGCCCGAGAGCAACTGGCCTTTGATCCTCAAGTCCAGCAACAAGTCAAAGCCATGTTATTTTTACAGGAGCGGAAAGCTTATCGACTATATGTCAAATCCGGTTGGGGCATGGATGTGGAACCGCAAGTCGGCTGGCTCACCGGCTGGGTTGAAACACCGCAGGCTGAAATCGTGGCATTTTCACTCAATATGCAGATGCAAAATGGTATAGATCCGGCGATCCGCCTTGAAATTTTGCAGCAGGCTTTGGCCGAATTAGGGCTTTATCCAAAAGCTGAAGGATGATGCAAATAAGCATGGGAAAGGCATTAAAATTAAGCTATATTTTTAAAAAATAGACATTTAAATAAAAAATATGCGTCTTCTGCTCTGTCTGCTCGTAGTGGGATTGATCATGTCTGCCTATCTACATATGCAGGCCCAAACCCATCCTCAACTGCGCTATAACTCGCTGGCTGATCGCTTGACGCATCCTTTCGATACACGCTTACGTTTCCGAATTGATCAGGTCGATTCAGGCTTTGGACTAAGTAAAGATCAAGTCATTCAACTGAGCAAGGAAGCGATCGAAATCTGGCATCAGGGAAGCAATCGTGATGATTTGATGGTCTATGATGAAAATGCCAGGCTGAGTATTCACCTGATCTATGATCAACGCCAGCAAGACTATGATGCCTTGAAGAAAGTCGAAAAACAGTTGCTGGCAGATGACGCCAAGTATCAACGTCAGGTCAAAAATCTGGAAGCATCCCATCAGCATCTGGAAAGTCAGCAGCAACGCCTGATCCAGCAAAGAGATCAGATGAATAGTGAATTTCAGGCCTTACAGCAACGACGCCGTCAGCCAAATTTATCTGCTTATGAACATGAGCAGATTGAATATGAGGTTTTGGCTTTACAGCGCAAATCGGAAAGTTTTCAACGGGAACTTCAGTACCTTCAGGAACAGCAAAGTTCCTTTAATATGAATGTTTCCATGCATCAACATGGTCTGCAAAACCATCAGCAGAATATCATTCAAGCCCAACAGCGTTTCCCTGCCCGCGAATTTCATAAAGGCGTGTTTATGGGTGATCAAATTCATGTCTATCAGTTTGATGCAGAAGATGATCTCCGTCTGACTCTGGCACATGAACTCGGACATGCCTTGGGGCTGTATCACCATAATGACCCGGAAGCACTGATGTATCCGGCGCTGGGTAAACAGAATCTGCAACACTTCCAGCTGCGACCTGCAGACAAGACCTTGCTTTATAACCGTTAAGTGATCAGCTTGAATTCCCTAATTAATTTAAGTGTATAAGTATTATAAAAAACACTCTATTCTGATTTCATGTTATTGTGATTGGCTACATTGTTCAGGCCATCTTTGGAGATTCGTGTGAGTTACTACCATATTTTAATTGAAGTAAATGACCACATTAGTACGATTGATGAAACCCGTGATATCGAAATCTTTGATATCGAGGACATCCAACCCTATCTTCATTCGATTTTGCTGCCTTATTTCAATGAACAACTGATTGAACTCGACGATGAAAATCTGGAATATAAAGATATTCTGCATCTGGAAATCAAACAGACCTTATTACCGATCAATGACCTGATCGAAGAAGAACAGCGTCTGTTGCCAAGCGATACCGACATTACCATTAGCGCCTATGAAATTTTCAATAACCGCGAGTTGAGTCAGGATGTCACTACCGTGATCTTTGACCTGCTTGAAGCGGTAAAACTGGATAGCTAAACGTTCTTCCAGATATAAAAAAGTCCTCATTGAGAGGACTTTTTTTTTGTGCATGGATTTAGATCGAGAATGAAGATCCACAACCACAGGTCGTGGTCGCATTCGGGTTTTGTACCACAAAACGTGAACCTTCCAGACCTTCTAAATAATCTACCACCGAACCGACCAGATATTGATAACTCAATGAATCGACCAGGACTTTAACATCGCCATTGGCAAATTCTGCATCATCTTCATTCTGGCTTTCTGCAAAATTAAAGCCATAAGAGAAACCTGAACAGCCGCCACCGGTCACATAGACACGGAGCATTAAGTCTTGATTACCTTCACTGTCACGCAACTGGCGTACTTTATTTGCGGCATTGTCGGTGAGCACAAGCGCTTGGGCATTCATGGCGGATTCCTCTGTTGAATGGAATGTCTTTAAAAAGAAAAGACCATATTTAAGTATAGCACACTCAATATATGGTCAGTCTGCACAGATTAAAAGTCAAATCAGAGTAATTTTATCAGGATTATTTGTAGTTCTCATCCTGTAAGGCACATTCAAAGTTTTTCGGATTCTGTTTGCAGCGGAATTGCCACAGCAATTTCATCATGCGTTTGTCATAAACGCCGCGTTTGGTCAGGTCAATTCGGGAATCCCGCATCATTTTCTGGTAACCCGGTTTGTCTGCTGCAGGAATATCCATCCAGTATTTTGCTGGAATGTCCGCTTTCATTTTCCCCAAAATACCAAAGGCACGTGGTAACTGACTTCTCACCCATTCACGTGATTTCTGTCCGTAACCTGCCGGAAATTTATCTGGACGGATAATGATATTACCAGTGACCTGCAACACCGGATAATTCACAATCGCGCCTTTGCTACCCAAGCCTTTATGTAATTCCAGCGGTTTAAATACTGCTGCTGGTGCACCAATAATATCCACTTGGCCATTGTTAAACTTGGCACCAAAATTGGTGACATCGGCACTCACTGCCTGTGCGCCGACCTGCTGTACCATGATTTTTTGTGCTTCATCATAATCAAGTACGGCAATTTTTTTACCGGCTGCTTTGGCAACGGTATTAATACTGCGGTCGTTCACTAACAGAAAAGCATCACCTACAGGAATGACACCGACTACCTCATATTTGCCTTGCAGCATATGTTTGGCAAAAGTTGGACTGGCCAGTCCCTGCATCACTTTAACCGCCAGATTCAGATCTGGAATCGCGCCAATAGCATCGAGTGAACCGGTAAAATTATTGAACTGACGGCCACGCATCCCGGTCACACTAATGCCGTCACATTTTCCAGCTTTAAAATCTTCTGCAACCACCGCTTCATTGGTATTCACCCGCAGTTCGACATCTGCACCCCAATTTTTGGCCGCCAACTGATAGTCTTTCATCACACTATAGACATCACCGTTTTTACCAACCAGATCAAATACGCAAATCACCTGTTTAGCTTGCGCCAGACCTGAAACAGCCAGTGTCGCCGTAGCCAATGCCAGTGCTTTCCATCCTCTATGCATCATCCTCATTTCCTTATCGCTTGTTTTTGTTATTGCACTTTTAGTCACATGTGATTGTTTTTTATATAAAACATGCGAATTTAATAGTTAATCAAGCTTAAGCTATTTTATTCGCTGCACAATGGCAGATCTGACCTGGTTCAGCCATAAAAAAAGCCTAGATCAATCTAAGCTTTTTTCTTTAAAAATCAGATTATTCGCCAGCAATTGAACATTCAAAGTTGGCCTTATCGACAGAACAGCGTGCACGTTTTAAGACCGACATCATGCTGGCATCATAGATTCCGCGTTTGGTCATATCCATCCGGCCATCACGTAACATTTTCTGATACTTGGTTTTATCTTCAGCGCTCAGATTCATTTTATATTTCGACGGAATACCCGCTTCCAGACGGCTGATCATCCCCATGCTCTTTGGCAGGTTTTTGATAAACCACTCACGCGATTTCTGTCCAAAACCTGCGGGGAATTTTTCCGGACGAATCACAAAATCAGAGGTGACATGCAGTACCGGGAAATTAAACATTGCGCCGTTATTACCCAGACCTTTATAGATTTCTAATGGCTTGTAGGCATAAGCAGGTGCACCGACCATATCCACCTGACCATTGTTAAATTTGGCGACAAAGTTAGAAACATCGGAGATCACTGCCTGCGCACCGACGCGCTGTACCATGATTTTCTGGGCATCGTCATAGCCGAGTACGGCGAATTTCTTCCCTGCGGCTTTTTCAATCGAATTGATATTCTTGTCACGAACAAAAATAAATGCTGAACCCAACGGTGAAATACCGGCAATTTCGTATTTTTTGCCGCCCATATTACTGACCATTTTCGCTGCATTACGTTTGTCCAGAGCAAAACTGATCGCACGCTGGGCAATGGCATTACTTGGTGCACCGCCCAGTGCATCAATAGAACCAGCAAATTTATTGTATTGACGGGCACGCATGGCTGTCATAAACACACCATCACATTTACCGGCCTTGAAGTCATTGTCGGCAACCGCTTCATCCTGACGGGCAATCAGATTGATTTCTGCGCCCCAGCCTTTTGCAGCCAGTGCCCATTCTTGCGCCATCTGGAAAGACTCACCGGATTTACCCAGTAAGTCAAACACACAGATATCGACTTTTTCTGCATGCGCCGCACTTGCAAAACCAAATGCAGAGAATGCAGCCAATGATAAGAGTGTTTTTTTCATTGTAGTTATCCTTTGAAATCTTGTTATTCGCTGAGTGTCCGTACACGGGACAAATATTAAGCAAGTTTAATTAAAAAAAATAGAGCATTTACTCCATTTAAAACCGGCATTTTGGCCTATAAAGATAAATCAGCAATAGTTGCCTAAGTTATTTTTAAATATATATTTAAATATCAATATCTTAATATTTAAAACTGCTTTCTTATAATTACATTTACCCAGATATAGTTACAAAGATATACATGATTTCAGATTTATTCGCCACCAATCGAACATTCAAAATTGGTTCTTTCTACCGTACAACGCGCGCGTTTCAATACGTTCATCATGCCCTGATCATAAATCCCCTGTTTGGTTAAATCGATCCGCCCATCACGCAGAATCTTTTGGTAGGCCACACGATCTTCACGGCTTAGATTCAGAATATATTTGCTTGGAATCTCAGCTTCCATGCGCTTGACCATGGCAAAGCTGCGCGGTAACTGTTTCACAAACCAGTTTCGGGATTGTGCGGCAAAGCTTGCCGGAAACTTTTCCTGACGAATAATCAGATCAGCAGTGACATTAATCACCGGAAAATTAATCATTGCGCCTTGACGGCCTAGTCCTTTCTGTAATTCCAGCGGTTTAAATGCATAAGCCGGTGCAGCGACAATATCCACTTCGCCCTGATTAAACTTGCGAATAAAATTGGAAATTTCCGACATGACCGGTACTGCTTCAATCCGGTCGACCATGATTTTTTGCGCATAGTCATAATGCAGCACGGCAAATTTCTTGTCTTTGACCTGTTCCAGTTTATTTAGAGTACGATCACGAACAAAAATATAGGCTGGGCCAATCTGACCAATACCCGCCACTTCGAATTTTTCTTTGCCAATCTGGGTGATCAGGCGTTTGCTATTGCGTTTATCCAGTACATAGCTGATGGCTTTCATGGCAATGTCATTATTCGGCACGCCGCCAATTGCATCAATCGATCCAGCAAATTTGTTATAAGCCCGGGCACGCATTGAGGTCATATAGAAGGCATCACATTTTCCGGCTTTGACGTCCTGATCGACCTTGGCTTCATCCTGATAAGCGCTTAGCTGAATTTCGGCACCCCAGCCTTTTGCTGCCAGCGCCCATTCCTCCAGCAGTTTGTAAGACTCACCAGATTTCCCCAGTAAATCAAAAACACAGACATTCACTCTGGCTTGAGTTGAAGTCGACACCAAAATGCCGAGTGCCGATAAAATTAAACATCCCTTTTTCATTTTTATTTGACTCTATGATATTTTTTGCTCCATCAGCCAGAACTATAAACCACTGTTCATGCATAAAATAGAGCTTTTACTCAACTTATGCGTCCACCCTAGATCAATTGACAGAGGTGAAAAGCACACTCATTTCAGCAAAAACGGTAAGATTTTTCATTTTCACAGGGCTTTCCTTTAGAATAGGCGCATCTTATTTCTTAGCTTTGATTTCTCAATGATTCAGTTAGACCAGTTATCTATACGTCGCGGTGGACGTGTTTTATTTCAAAAAGCGTCGATGCAGTTACACCCAGGATGGAAAATTGGCCTAACCGGTGTCAATGGTGCTGGAAAATCTACCCTGTTTTCAGCCTTGCTGGGCGGTATGGAATCGGACACCGGTTCACTGACCCGACCTGCGGTATGGACCGTGGCGCATATGGCTCAGGAAATCAAAGCACTGAATATGAAAGCGATTGATTTCGTATTGTCGGGCGATGAAGAATACTGGGATATTCAGCAGAAACTCGATCAGCCGGATCAACTGGATGATGCAGAACTGGCCCATTTATATGGCCGTTTTGATGAAATTTCCGGTTATTCAGCTCCTGCCAAAGCCTCACAGCTGATGGCCGGTCTGGGCTTCTTTGAACATCAATCACAACTAGATGTTTCAAGTTTTTCCGGTGGCTGGCGTATGCGTTTAAACTTGGCGCGTACCTTAATGAGCCGCTCGGACTTACTGCTCCTCGATGAACCGACCAACCATCTGGACTTGGATGCGATTCTCTGGCTAGAAGACTGGCTGAAAGCCTATGAAGGCACCTTGGTGCTGATTTCGCATGACCGGGACTTCCTCGATGCGATTACCGACCATATTTTACATATCGAAAATCAGGAACTCATTTTATATACCGGTAACTATTCGACTTTCGAGCGTACCCGTAGTGAACGTCTGGCGCAGCAGCAACAGGCGTATGAAAAGCAGCTGGAAACCCGCGCGCATCTGCAAAAATATATTGACCGTTTTAAAGCACAAGCGACCAAAGCCAAACAGGCACAGAGCCGGATCAAACAGCTGGAACGTATGCAGGAACTATCTGCTGCCCATGTCGATACACCATTTACTTTCAGTTTCCGCGAACCGACCAAAATGAGTTCGCCGTTATTGCAACTGGAACATGCCGATATTGGTTATGGCGACAAGCTGATTGTTACCAATGTAAATTTACAGATCACGCCCAACAGCCGGATCGGGTTACTCGGGATGAATGGTGCAGGTAAATCCACGCTGATTAAATCGCTGGTCGGTGACCTGAAACTGATTCAGGGCCTGCGTAAAGATTCAGAGCTACTGAATATTGGTTATTTTGCCCAGCATCAGATGGATGCACTGGATGGTAATGCCAGTCCGATGTTACAGCTGGCACGTATTGCCGATAAAAAAATCAGTGAAGCCAGCCTGCGTTCTTTCTTGGGTAGTTTCGGTTTTAGTGGCGAACGTATGGATACGCCGAGTGAAAGTTTTTCGGGTGGTGAACGTGCACGTTTGGCCCTAGCGCTGATTGTTTGGCAGCGTCCGAATGTACTGATTCTGGATGAGCCGACCAACCATTTAGACCTCGATATGCGTCATGCACTGACCATGGCCTTGCAAGATTTCCAAGGCGCGGTGGTTCTGGTTTCGCATGAACGTCAGCTCATCGCCAGTGTCTGTGACGAACTGCTACTGGTACATAATGGTCAATGCCGAGAATTTGACGGCGATCTCACCGCCTATGCTGACTGGTTACGCCAAGCCCGTATTGAAATGATCAAAAATGGACAGAAGCCAGCAGAACCGGTGAAATCCCAAGTCGAAGTCAAACCCACCATTTCCAAACTGGACAAGGAAGCACAACGTAAGGAAGCTGCTCGCCAGCGGGAACTAAGTCGTCCGATTCGCAAGAATATTGAAAAATGCGAAGCACAGATGGCCAAACTGCAGCCACGACTGGCTGAAATTGAAAGCTTGCTGGGTGACAGTGCTTTATACGAAGCATCACGTAAAAATGATTTGCTGAAACTGATGAATGAGCAAACCGAGCTAAAAGCCAAACTGGAAACAGCCGAAGAGCAAATGCTGGAACTGATGATGGAACTGGAAAGTCTGGAACAGTCTTTCTAAAGCTCTTTTAGTAAGATTTAATATAAGAGAGATGGGTAACCAGCGTTGCTCATCTCTTTTTTATTCACTATTTTTAATGTTTTCTCTTTCATTTTTGCACCTGTATTTTTTTCATCTAGTTCTAGATGTTTCTTTAATCCCGTTCTTTTCTATTCATTCGACACATAAGGTCACGAATTACGTAAACCCTATATAAGTTTATTTTTTAAACAGTTGAATGCCTTATTTCATACATTAATTTACAGCACACTGTTTCCTCCTAAGGCTCTAATACAAGTGTTTTTTAATTTTTGGCAGCCTTGCTACGAGTCTGTTTAATGTTGAACTAGAGAGAGGAAATCCGCATGCGTGCTCTTACCTATCATGGTGCTCGGGATGTACGAGTTGAATCCGTTCCAGATCCAGTGATTCAGGAACCAGATGACGTTATTTTAAGGGTGACAGCCACCGCCATCTGTGGCTCAGATCTGCATTTATACCGGGGCAAAATCCCAGCTACTGAAGACGGTGATATTTTCGGCCATGAATTTATGGGAATTGTAGAAGAAGTCGGCCCTGAAGTAACCGAAGTCAAAAAAGGTGACCGGGTGATTATTCCCTTTGTGATTGCATGCGGTCACTGTTTTTTCTGTGAACATGAACTCATGGCTGCCTGTGAAAATACCAATACTGGCCGTGGTGCAATTCTCAATAAAAAACAGATTCCACCAGGTGCAGCTTTATTTGGCTTTAGCCATCTGTATGGGGGTATACCGGGTGGTCAGGCCGAATATGTGCGGATTCCCAAGGGCAATGTCGGACCATTTAAAGTACCAGGTTCCCTGCCTGATGAAAAAGTATTATTCCTGACCGATATTCTGCCAACCGCGTGGCAAGCAGTAAACAATGCCCAAGTTGGTCGAGGTTCCAGTGTGGCGATTTATGGTGCCGGTCCGGTCGGTCTGCTGGCTGCTGCCTGCGCGCGGATGCTCGGTGCCGAGCAGATCTTTATGGTCGATCACCATCCTTACCGTCTGCGTTTCGCACATCAAACCTATGGGGTAATTCCTGTCAATTTTGATGAAGTCGATGCTGCTGAATTTATCATTCAAAACACCACAGGTTATCGTGGAGTCGATGCCGTCATTGATGCGGTCGGTTTTGAAGCCAAAGGCAGCATGCTGGAAACCGTAATGACCAACCTGAAATTAGAAGGTTCGAGTGGTTCAGCGCTAAGACAATGTATTGCAGCGGTCCGCCGCGGCGGTGTAGTGAGTGTACCTGGAGTTTATGCTGGTCCAATTCACGGCTTCCTGTTTGGTGATGCCTTTGACAAAGGTTTAACCTTTAAAATGGGACAAACCCATGTGCATAACTACTTGCCGCAGTTGCTAGAACATATTGAAAATGGAGATCTGTCTCCAGATCTGATTATTACCCATCGCATGAAACTGGAAGATGCTGCGGAAGGTTACCGTATTTTTGATAAAAAGGAAGAAGACTGCCGTAAAGTCATTTTAACACCATAAATATGATTAAAAAAAAGCGCCGTCAGGCGCTTTTTTATTTTTCATCGTCATTTTATCAATCCTCTTTTTCTTGTTCCTAATCAATATCATTTCAGCGATTCCCTCCCTCTTTTCTATCGAGTAATAAAAGAAGTGCCCGATTTTCAATAATGAAATCAAAAAATAAGCCATAAGAGAGAAAAAGAAAAAGTTAAGCGAAAATCGATAAAAGTATGATTCTGAAATAAAAATGAAAGTTCACTTGATTATTAAATCAATTATGTAGTTTAACTACACCTTTATTTTTAATTAAAAATATGTTCCACGCCAATGATTAGATAAACTACACCATATTTATAAGTATTTAATTTATAATAATTTTTTTATTTTAAAACCCATCCAAGGAATCGTCTGGTCATACTAGCGATATCTCGCCAAATCCCTTTTAAATTTAAAATGCCATTTTAAATTTAAAAACACTTACCCACAAGACAAGAGAGTTTAAATTTGAATTTAAAATGAAGAATTAATACATGGATTAAAGTTTGTGGAAAAATATTATCTTATTCACATAAAAATTATGGATAACTTTAGAGTTATCCATATCTCTGATCAGGCTTTCTAGATGCTTGAAGCAATATTATTCACGTATTATTTAGCGTATTAGACCAAGTTTCTTATAAGCTATTGAAAATTTAAAATTTAGTTTTAGCAGCTTTTTATTTATTTTTGAGATATTGGATCTTCTGAATAGGCGATTTATTATTTTTTAGTCGAATCCACCTAAAGTATTCGATCTGTTTTTATTACACGCATCTTTAAATACCACTTTGACTGATCCAGTTTTCACCTAGTGTCGTGAACTGCATGCAAACTTCTCATCGTATAAAGAACGTCTTTCTACATCACTTTCCTATTCAAAAATTATTTTAGAAGTTCTGATGCAGATCATTTTTATAACGATAGATTCACTCCAGATTTCAGGTATTCTCCCGAGTTGGTAATCTCTATACATAAACCCTTCCTTAGAGTCGATTTGGCTTACTCAACTTGGCTTTTTAAAACCTAAATGAACCCGTTCCATATCTAAAAATCGGTCCAAAATTACTTTATTTTGCCTAGCTCACAGGATATGAGTAAAAAAATTGGTCTAAAAAAAGCGCCTCGAAAGGCGCTTTTTTATATCTGATTTTATCCTGAAGGGTTATGCATCAATATCTGCATTCAAGGCATTTTCTTCAATGAAAGCACGACGTGGTTCTACGTCATCGCCCATCAAGCAAGAGAACATACGATCCGCTTCAATCGCATCAGTAACTGTCACTTGCAGCATGTTACGGTTGTCTGGATCCATGGTGGTTTCCCATAACTGTTCCGCATTCATCTCGCCCAGACCTTTATAGCGCTGGATCATCATGCCACGACGTGAGTCCTGCAAGATATGTTGCCAAACCTGATGGAAATTGCTGACCTGAATCTTGCGATCGCCTTTTTGCAAATATGCACCCTCTTCAAGCAGACTAAACCAGCTCTTTGAATTCTTTAATAAACGTGCATATTCACTTGAACCTAACAGTACTGAGTCTAACAGGTAGCTATGTGGCAAGTTATGTACATAGATCGTGATACGTGGCAACCAGCTTGCAGTTTTTTGACCATCTGCCAGTTCTTTTTCAAAACGCTCCAGGGTTAATTCTGGACGTAATGTTGGCTGAATGGCTTCAATCGCTGCACGCAGATTCTCACCCCATGTTTCCACATAGGTTTTGTCTTCCAGCTGATCCAGCTTAAAACCTTCCAGTGAAAGTAGTGCATCAAGCAGACTCGCAGGATAACGCTGGGTCAAACGTGCCAAGCTCTTCTGGGAAGTCTGATAATCAGCAATCACATTTGCCAGTGCTTCACCACGAATCGCAGGCGCTTCTGCACTGATATGCAGTTCCAGCTCATCAATCGCATTCGAAATTAGGTAAGTTTCCAGTGCATCATTGTCCTTGATGTACTGTTCCTGCTTGCCTTTTTTCAGCTTGTACAGTGGTGGCTGGGCAATATAGATATGACCACGTTCCACAAGTTCTGGCATTTGACGGAAGAAGAAGGTCAACAGCAGCGTACGGATGTGTGAACCATCCACGTCAGCATCGGTCATGATGATGATTTTATGATAACGCAGTTTGTCCGGATTATATTCCTCACGACCAATACCACAGCCGAGTGCGGTAATCAGCGTACCGACTTCAGCAGAGGAAATCATACGGTCAAAACGGGCACGTTCCACATTCAGGATCTTACCTTTCAGTGGTAAAATCGCCTGCATTTTACGGTTACGACCTTGCTTGGCTGAACCACCTGCAGAATCACCCTCGACCAGGTACAGTTCAGACAAAGCTGGATCTTTTTCCTGACAATCGGCCAGTTTACCTGGAAGACCGGCAATATCTAGCGCACTCTTACGACGTGTCATTTCACGGGCTTTACGCGCTGCATCACGCGCACGTGCTGCATCAATAATCTTGCCGGCAATCGCCTTGGCTGCTTGTGGATTTTCCAATAAATATTCAGAAAATGCCTTGTTCATGGCTTGCTCAACAGCGGTTTTCACTTCACTCGACACCAGTTTTTCTTTGGTCTGTGAAGAGAATTTTGGATCAGGTACTTTGACTGACACGATGGCAGTCAGGCCTTCACGCGCATCATCACCCGATACCGCAACTTTTTCCTTTTTCAGGATATTTTCGCTGTCCATGTAGTTGTTTAAACCACGGGTCAACGCAGCACGGAAACCGGCCAAATGCGTACCACCATCCTTTTGCGGGATGTTGTTGGTAAAGCAACGTACATTTTCTTGATAAGAATCATTCCACTGCAATGCGACTTCTACCGTAATACCGTTATCGGCCTGTGCAGCAGTGAAATGGAAAATATCATTCAGGTGAGTTTTGCCTTCGTTAATATATTTAACGAACTCAGACAGACCACCTTCATAATCAAAGACATGCTCGGCATTAATGCGTTCGTCACGCAGCACAATACGTACACCTGCGTTCAGGAACGACAGTTCACGCAAACGACGCGCCAAAATATCAACATTAAAAATGGTCTGACTAAAAGTCTCGGCACTTGGCCAGAAACGGACACGAGTACCGGTTCTATTGGTATCGCCCACTACTTTTAATGGATATTGAGAATCGCCATGACGGTATTCTTGTTCATGAATTTTACCGGCACGGTGAATGGTCAATTCGAGTTTTTCAGACAGTGCGTTGACTACGGAAACACCGACACCATGCAGACCGCCAGACACTTTATAACTGTTGTCGTCGAACTTACCACCGGCATGCAGAATGGTTAAAATCACCTCTGCTGCAGACACACCTTCTTCAGGGTGAATGTCGGTCGGAATACCACGACCATTATCAGAAACTGAAACCGATTCATCTTCATGGATCGTCACTATAATTTCATCACAGTGGCCTGCCAAGGCTTCATCAATCGAGTTGTCGACTACTTCAAACACCATGTGGTGCAGGCCTGTACCATCGTCTGTATCACCAATGTACATGCCCGGACGCTTACGGACTGCGTCTAAACCACGTAATACCTTGATGCTAGAGGAATCATAAGCCTTTTCAATGGTTTGTTCTGTTTGAGAAGCAGCTTGATCTTCTGAACTCATGGTTTCTCCCTAGTGAAAAATAGGTCTATCCAAAGATGGGTAAAACTCAAAAAATATTATTGCACAACTTGAACTGTACCGTTTTCAACACTGAATAACTGATATGAGATAGACAAATCATGTAAGTGCTTTTGTACTGATTCATGGTCTAAGGTGGTAATAAAAACTTGACTACCAAGTTGGCTCAATCGCTCAATTAAACGTTGTTGTGCGGTTAAATCTAATTCTGCTGTCACATCATCTAATAATACCACAGTTTCCTTATTACAAGAATGTAGCATTGCGATTTGCGACAGTTTTAGTGCGATCATCAGCAGCTTTTTCTGCCCGCGCGACAGGATCACATCAGCATCCCCCATCGGGGTCTTTAAACGCAAATCTGCGCGATGTGGGCCATATTCGGTATAGCGTCGCTCACAGTCTTTTTCATGCTGGTTGGTCAGATCATTTAGCAGGCCGGTTTCACTATGAAAGCCCGGACTGTATTCCAGACTGACTTGCAATTCAGGTAATAACTGTTTCAGATCATCTTCAAAAAATGGCTTCCATTGTTCCACAATCCCGACACGTTGCGAGTGCAGGATTTCACCATATTCACTCAGCATCTGGTTCCACGGTTCCAGATCAGACAGACTGAGAAAGCGTTTGCTTTTGAGCAGACTATTTCGCTGTTTCAGCGCACGAGAATAATATTGCCAGGCATGATAAAACTCTGGTTCCACGTGGAACATTAACCAGTCGAGCAATTGACGTCGTGGTTTAGCCCCATGATCGATAATATCAGTACTTTGTGGGTCAATCAGCTGCAAAGGTAACAGTTTGGCCAGTTGCCCCTGAGTCGCGACCAGATCACCATTGACCTTGATCAGTTGCTCCCCACTGGCCATTTTTTGCATGCCAATTTTTTCAGTCGCAGATTGTGCAAACACAATCGCATCTTGGGCGCCATGCTGGATATAGTTTTTAGGGATATGGGTACGGAAAGAACGACCAGCAGCCAGTAAATGAATCGCCTCTAAAATCGAGGTTTTACCTGAACCATTCTGGCCATAAAAAACATTAAACGGCTGCAATCCTTGGAGAGCAACCGTCTTTAAATTCCGCACACGCTCAATATGTAAACGCGTAATATGCATGTCTTATATGAGTATCAAGAGCCGCGACTTAAACACGCATCGGCATGACGACATAAGTCTGATCCGTATGCGCCGGGTCCTGTACCAAGACCGACTGGTTGGCTTCAGTCATGGTCATTGACACATCATCGCCATCAAGCACACCGAGTACTTCAATCAGATACTGCGCATTAAATGACATTTCTAGCGGTGAATCAGCATATTGAATCGCCAGATCTTCAATCGCTTCATCCTGCTCCGGGTTATTGGCGCGAAGTTGCAAAGAATCGGCATTAAAGTTTAGAAACACACCACGCAGCTTTTCATTACTTAAAATCGCCACACGTTGCAAAGACTGCTTGAACACGTCATGTGCGATCATCACCACTTTGTCGCCACCACGTGGAATCACACGGCGATAATCCGGGAACTTACCATCAATCAGCTTGGTGGTGAAACGCACGGTAATATCCGCCTGTTCCTTGTCACGGCTTGGCATATTGATGGTCACATTGAGCAGTTCACGACCGATCAATAGAGATAATTGCTCATCTTCAACGCTGAGCAGGCGCTGTAATTCTGCAACGGCCTTACGTGGCACAATCGCCTGAATCGGCTGTGTTGCAGTAGATTGTGCCGCTGTTTCACATAGTGCTAGGCGGTGGCCATCGGTGGTCACAGCACGCAACTGATTGGTATCAATTTCCAGCAAAGTACCGGTTAGGTAAAAACGTACATCCTGAACCGCCATGGCAAAAGCAGTTTTTTCAAATAGACGTTTTAGCTCACGCTGTGTCACCGTCACTTGCGTGCCTTGGGTGTTTTCAGTGTTCAGTAATGGATAATCATCAGCAGGCAATGTCCCCAATACAAAACGGCTGTTGCCCGATTTAAGGATACAGCGCTGATCTTCAGTAATATGTAAATCCACCAATGCCGCTGAAGGAAGTGACTTACAGATATCAATCAGCTTACGTGCAGGAACTGTGGTCTCACCTTCCTGCAAACATGCACCTTCAGCCAGTGCTGTACTCGCCACCAGTTCGACTTCCAGGTCGGAACCGGTCACGGTCAATGCTTGCGCAGTCACCTGAATTTTCAGGTTAGACAGGATATTCAAGGTATGGCGACGTTCAACCGCTCCTACGACATGTGAGAGAACATTCAGTAAGCTTTCTTTCGCGATTTTTAAACGCACGGTGCATTCCTCTAAAGCTGAAGATTAATATAGAAAAAGTGATTTTTTTGACGGTTTACTATGCGGCAAAAGCAGCCGCATAGCAAGAATAGAATTTGAGCGATTTAGGTCAACTTTGCAACAGACGTTGCAGGTTTTTATAGTCTTCGTTAAAGATCGGATCTTCTTCACGCAGACTCTGTACTTTCTCGCAAGCATGCATCACGGTACTGTGATCACGACCGCCAAAAGCCATGCCAATTTCCGGAAAACTGTCGCCTGTTAATTCACGTGCCAGCCCCATCGCCAGTTGACGTGGGCGGGCATAAATCCGGGTGCGTTTTGGACCGACCAGTTCTTTCAGCGGAATCCGGAAATACTCACTCACCACACGCTGAATATTTTCAGTACTGATAGTACGGGCACGAATCGCCAGCACATCTTTTAAAGATTCACGCACCACATCCAGATCAATTGGTGTGCCTTTAAAACGTGAAATCGCCACCACTTTGTTCAGCGCACCTTCCAGCTCACGCACGTTAGCCACCACCTGCTGGGCAATAAACAGCGCACAGTTACGTGGTAAATCAACCTGGTTGCTTTCTGCTTTTTTCAGCAGAATTTCAATTCGGGTTTCAATATCTGGTGGTTCAACTCCGACCGACAACCCCCAGGAAAAACGTGAAACCAGACGTGGATCCAGTTCGGTTAGCTCTTTAGGATAACGATCTGAAGTCAGAATAATCTGTTTGGACTCATCCAGCAGTGCGTTAAAGGTGTAGAAAAACTCGACCAGACTGGCCTCTTTACCGGCCAGCAAGTGAATATCATCGACCAGTAATAAATCCAGAGAACGGCAATTTTTCTTAAACTCTTCGACTTTGCCCTGTTGCAACGAGCTGACAAAGTCCTGCACAAAACTTTCTGCGGTCATGTACATGACACGTGCATTCGGTTTTGCCTGCAACAATGCATTGCCCACGGCCTGCATCAAATGGGTTTTACCCAGACCCGTCGGACCATATAAAAATAAGGGATTGTGCTGTGAAGCCCCCAGCTGGGTCAATACCTTGCGACAGGTTTCTGCCGCCATCTGGTTAGATCGACCTTCTACAAACAACGAGAAGGTAAACAATGGATTCAACTGACGTCTACGGCTATTTTTGCCGCTGTCTTCTTTTTCTTTCTTCGGTTTCGGCACCGGCATGGGTGTCGAGGTTAATGCCGCAGTCGTGGTCGCCGGTTGTTCACTGGCAGATAAAATTGCCCCTGGACGTGAATCCACTAAAATTTCGACCTTGCGTACCCGTCCTTCAGACAATTGCTCTGCCAGAATCGTGATCAGTTCCAGATGATGTTCCTGAATGTAACGCGTCCAGTAAGGATTAGGTGCATACAAACGCAAGCTGTCTTCCAGCTCTTCTGCAACCAATGGGCGAATCCACATTGTAAAGACATTTCCAGAGAGCTCTTGTCGCAGGCGATTTAAGCAGTCCGTCCAAAGCATGTGAATCCCCTATTCATTCCATTGTTCATTCAAAAAAGATGACCGCAACCAAAAGCGGGTCGCCATTCTAACCAAGTTATCCACATCTGTCATGGCAATTTCCACAAAAACTGTGCAAAAAGAAATCACCATGCATAAATTTAAATTTAAAACCTAGTGTGGATAAGTTTATCCGCAAGCTGTGGATAAAATATATCATAAAGTTATCCACAAAAAATAAAATTAATAGAAACAGTTTTATCCACAATACAAGTTCATGTTTAAATAAATAAAAAGTGACTTATCCATAGAAAAAGCGCTCCCTAATAGTAATAAATTTAAATTTATAAATTTGAATTTATTTATAAGATCACTGGTTTTTGTGGATAACTCAAAAACTTCAAATTTAAATTCAAAACCGTAAGTTAAATTTAAACTCTGGATAACATGTGGATAACTTTGTTGATAGAGTTGTTTATAACTTATATATATTTATATAACATTAACTTAATTTGTGATTAACTTGAATTGAACTATTTTTTATTCAGTTCTCTGAAAAACCAAGGTCTTTATCTTTTTTGATCTTATTTGAAAAGAAAACCGCTTTTGCATTGACAGCTCAAGCAATGAGCACTAAAATCGCGGACCTTCATAGAAAGATCATTTTTTGGAGTTTCAATATGAAACGTACATTCCAACCGTCTGAATTAAAGCGTAAGCGTGTTCATGGTTTCCGTGCTCGTATGGCTACTAAAGCTGGTCGTCAAGTATTAGCTCGCCGTCGTGCAAAAGGTCGTCATAGCTTAACTGTTTAATCAGTTACGCTAAGACGATTTTGGGTGTTATGACAAAACTTTATAGTTTTGGCACAGAGTTGCGATTACGCTGTGCTGCCGATTATAAAGGTGTCTTTGATGGTGCGCTTTTTAAAGTGCATCAACCCCATTTCTTATTTCTTGCAAAACATTCCGAACTGCCAAATAGCCGTTTGGGTTTAGTTGTTGCCAAGAAGAAAGTGCGACGCGCACACGAAAGAAATCGAGTAAAACGACTTGCTCGCGAAAGTTTTCGCCTGCATCAACAGCAATTAGATGACTTAGACATTGTAATCATGCCGAAAATGGGTGTTGAAGCAGTGCCTAATGCAGAATTGCACCAGCAATTACAATTTGCCTGGCAGAAACTGAACCGTCTCGCCAAAAAGCATTCAAAAATAGCCCCCTCCCCACAAAAGTAGAGTTGGCCAATGGTACGTTTACTGCATTGGTTGATCCGTTTCTATCAGATTGCGATTAGTCCTCTTCTTGGACCGCGCTGTCGTTATATTCCAACTTGTTCTCAATATTCCTTGGAAGCAGTCCAGATGCATGGCGCTGGGCGTGGAGTGTGGCTGGCTACTAAACGTATTTGCCGTTGTCATCCGTGGGGGGGCTCGGGATATGATCCTGTTCCCTCAAAAGCGATTCGTTTTATTTCATTTCAGCAAATAGATTCTCAAACGCTTCACGTTGCTGTACCCTTTCGTGATCGTTTATTGAACCAAAATCACTCTCACCACTTGGGGTAATACATATGCAACAATGGGCCAGGATTGCAATTCTCGGAGCCATGTTTGTTGTCGCATATTTGCTCATTTTGGCGTGGCAAAAAGATTATGGAAATGCTGAAACAAAACCGCAGCAGGAAACTGCTGTTGTTTCGCATGACGTATCTGCAGATTTGCCAAATGGTCAGACGGCTACAGTTGCCTCTGATCTGCCACAAGCAAATGTGCCAGCACAGCAAGCCACGGATGCCACAGCACCTGTAAGTCAGCAGCTTATTTCAGTACAAACTGACCTTTATCACCTTTGGATCAATCCGAAGGGTGGTGATATTGTTCGTATTGAATTACTCAATCATGACAAGAACAAAGACAGCGATGAACCGTTCGTGATGCTGGAAAGCGATGCGAAACGTACTTATGTCGCCCAGTCTGGCCTGATCGGTCTGAATGGACCGGACAGCAGCCGTAACGGCCGTCCAATGTATGAGCTGGAAAAAACGGCTTATACTCTGGCAGATGCGAAAACAGTCAAATCCAAAGATGGTGAAAACCTGAAAGTATTGTCTGTACCGCTAGTGTTTAAAACCGCTGACGGGATTGAGATCATTAAGACCTTCAATTTCACTGAAGGTGAATATCCGGTCGTGGTAAATCACAAAGTGGTTAACCGCAGTGGCCAGACCTGGCAAGGTCAGATGTTCGGTCAGATCAAACGCGATAACTCGGAAGATCCAGGCAAGTCCGATCAAGGGATCTTCACGCTGGGAACATTCCTCGGCGGTGCATGGGGTACCCCGGACGAGCAGTACAACAAGCTTAAATTCGACAACTTTGTTGAAGAAAAAGTCAGTACTGAAGCGACAGGTGGTTGGGTGGCAATGGTACAGCACTACTTTGTCAGTGCATGGGTTCCAGGTCAGCTGAAGTTGACTCAAGGCAATGGCGAAGCTTATAGCGCCAAGCTTGAATCACGTAAATCAACCGATAACATGAACATCATTGGTTTTACCTCACCGACCTTCAATGTGCCTGCAGGTACAGTGGCTGAAATTGATGCGACTTTCTATTCAGGTCCAAAAATCCAGTCAGAACTGAAAGATTTGGCTGCGGGTTTAAACCAGACCGTTGATTATGGCTGGTTATGGCCAATTGCGAAATTACTGTTTGTCGGTCTTGAGTTCTTCCATGGTCTGGTAGGTAACTGGGGCTGGGCAATTATTCTGTTGACCGTTCTGGTGAAACTGATCCTGTGGCCATTGTCGTCGAAGAGCTATCGCTCGATGGCGAAAATGCGGGTGATTGCGCCAGAAATGCAACGCATGAAAGAAGAGTTCGGTGAAGATCGGATGCGCTTCTCTCAAGAAATGATGGCATTGTACAAACGTGAACAGGTCAATCCGCTTGCCGGCTGTTTACCGCTGTTATTACAAATGCCGATTTTCCTGGCCTTGTACTGGGTATTGATGGAATCTGTGGAACTGCGTCATGCGCCATGGATGCTCTGGATTCAGGATTTGTCTTCAATGGATCCATGGTTCATTCTGCCGTTGTTGATGGGCTTGACGATGTATATCCAACAGTCGTTAAATCCACAACCAACTGATCCAATGCAGGCGAAAGTCTTCAAGTTTATGCCGATTATCTTTACCGTATTCTTGTTGTTCTTCCCGGCAGGCCTAGTCCTGTACTGGATCGTCAACAATTTGATCACGATTCTGCAACAAACTTTGATTAACAAGTCTGTTGCCAAAGATCGCGCGAAACGTGATGAGGCTACTCCAGTCAACTAAGTTGTACGGATAGGCTGAATAAATCCGCTTAAGATGGTAATCTTAGGCGGATTTTTTTTGGCTGTACTTTTGAGTCTTTGCAGGTGAATTTTATGCTCAACCGAACCACAACTATTGCTGCGATTGCAACTCCACCAGGACGTGGCGGCGTTGGGGTGATTCGCCTGTCAGGTCCGAAATCCTATGAGATTGCCCAGCAACTGACGCAAAAAGCGCTGCCTAAAGCGCGTTTTGCCGGTTTCCGCCAGTTCTACGATGCAGCAGGCGAAGTCATGGATGAAGGACTGGCGATTTGCTTCCCGAATCCAAACTCATTTACCGGCGAAGATGTCGTGGAGCTACAGGGTCATGGTGGTCCGGTGATTCAGAATGCCCTGCTTGGCCGTTTGCTGGAGCTGGGAGCCACTGCAGCCAAAGCGGGTGAATTCTCGATGCGTGCTTTTGAGAATGGCAAGCTGGATCTGGTGCAGGCCGAGGCGATTGCCGACCTGATTGATGCAACTTCGCAAGCGGCTGCCCGTTCTGCAGTACGTTCTTTGCAAGGGGCGTTTTCGACCAAAGTCAATGCAGTGCTTGAGCAGCTGATTCACCTACGTTTGCATGTGGAAGCCGCGATTGATTTCCCGGAAGAAGAAATCGACTTTCTGGCGGATGGCAAAATTTTAAATCTGCTGGATGGTGTATCCAGTGCAGTCACTCAAGTACAGCAATCCGCACGTCAGGGACAGCTTCTACGTGAAGGCTTACAAGTCGTAATTGCGGGGAAACCGAATGCCGGTAAATCCTCTCTACTGAATGCGCTGGCTGGAATTGAACGCGCGATTGTGACCGATATTGCTGGTACAACACGTGATGTCCTGCATGAAAAGATTACTTTAAATGGTCTGCCGATTACCCTCATCGATACCGCAGGCTTGCGTGAAACTGGTGATATCGTGGAAAAAGAAGGAATCCGCCGCGCGATTAAAGAAATTGAACAGGCTGATTTATTACTCTTGGTCTATGACTTAAGCCAGGGCGAAGATCCGCTGCAACTCGCTCAAGAATATTTTGCTGAATATATTGAACCGAAACGTTTAATGCTGATTGGCAATAAATGCGACCTGACTGGTGCTGAAGCCGTAATTGGCGATTTAAATGGTTTCCGGCATATCGCAGTCTCTGCCAAGCAGGAAACCGGTGTTCAATCGCTCATAGAGGCGATTACAGCGCATGCAGGCTTTCAGCCTGAGGAAGACACCTTTATCGCACGTACCCGTCATTTAGACGCAATGAAGCGCACTCAGCTCTATCTGGCTGAGGCGCGTGAGCAACTGGTGGTGTATAACGCCGGTGAACTGGTGGCAGAGTCCTTACGTCTGGCGCAAAATGCCTTGGGTGAGATCACTGGTGATTTCAGTGCAGATGACCTGCTGGGCAAGATCTTCGGTTCATTCTGTATTGGAAAGTAATTGTTTAATAAAATATCAAAAAAGCCCTCAACTGAGGGCTTTTTTTAGGCTGGTCGATGAGATTTTTGATAAGCCCACCACAGCGCAAAACACAATAGACTGATCGCGATACAAAAGCTGATTACGGCGAAATCTAGTCCCCAGTGATCGGCCAGATAACCCACAGCAATGATAGGGACAATAGTGCCCAGATAAGCAATAAACAGATAGGTCGACATTACTGCTGCACGGTTGTCTAAGCTGGTCATTTGATGAATCAGAGCAAAAGCACCCATCAGGGCAAACCCATGGCCGATCCCAAAGCAAATATCACTGATAAAAAATAGCAGGCTGATTTTCGAATACATGCATAGTGCCAAAATCATCAAGCTCAAGCACATCATCATCAGGCCGATATTCAGACATTTAGATGCTGCGACCGCTTTGGCCATAAATTGCACGATCACTGAAACCACCAGAATACTGGTAATGGCCAGTCCGCTGACCAGAGGGCCATGCCAAGGTAAAATATTGCGGACAAAGGACGGCGACAGTGAAGCAAACAGGCTAAAGGCAGCAAAGGCACTAAAAGCCGTCACTGCAATAATCATAAATACCCGATGAAACTGCGCTTCAGGTCGTTGCAGTTTAGGCGCCATGCTAAAGGGCTGTGCCTCAAACTTGGGTGCTTTGATCCAGAACAGGCCAATCAGACACAGCACGGCACCCAGAATAATCGGTAAATATGGCATTACCAAAGGGGCAGCGGAAAACTGCGCAATCACACCACCGACCAAGGGTCCCAAACCAAAACCCATTGCGGTAATGATTGAAATCAGTTGTGGTGCAGTGTGTTTATGGCTTTCTGGGATGGTATGCATTAAACCCATCATGGCAGAAGTGGTCATCAGGCCCGAGGCAATCCCAATAATAAAGCGACCCAAAGCCAGCCAAAGTGCATTCGATGCAATAGCTGAAAGCGCTAAGCCCAAGATGACAAATACGATACCGATTTGTAAGGTACGTAAAAATCCGATGCTGTTACTGGTTCGGCCTAAAAATAATAGGGTTGAGAGGCAGCCAAACATATAGGCGACAAAGATATAGGTGATCTGACTCGGCAGTAACTGCCACAGTTCTTGATAGATCGGATATAAAGGACTCGCGAGTGCGGTACCAATGGTTCCAATACAAAGTGCCAGGCTGACCATTAAGAACGGTCGCCAGCTGGTCGTTATTGTCATGAACATGCCGTTATAGTGTTGATCCTTGGCCAATCCATGTCAGGGCATAGCGAGGAAAATAGAAAGTGCCTGCAGTTTAGAATGGATGCAGAAAATCGGTCAAGGTTAAAATAGTAATATGCTTATAAAATTAAATATTTATTTATACAAAACAATTATTTAATTTGTATTTGTGCTATGTTTAGACATGTTTGAGTTAAGCATGACGCAGTGTGTTGTGTTCCACGTGAAACATGATGAGCTTATTTAACTGAATTTAAACAGTAACATAAATGTTTGAGAAATTTAAAAGCAGAGCGATTAGAATCGAAGCATATTCTTATCCAATTCATGTAGAACATTCATGTTAAAAAAAACACTGATTATTAGTTTAAGTGCCTTCGTCTCAAGCTTCGCATTGGCCAATATTGATACGGTACAAGCTAACTTGGCCAAAAACAGTCCCAATTTAAAAATTGAAAATATTCAGACCACCGAGATGAAAGGCATCTATAGCGGTTCCATGCAGGGCCAAGTGGTTTATTTGAATGAAGATGCCAAGCATCTGATTGCTGGCCCGATGCTGCGAATTCAGGATCAGCATAATCTGACCCGTGATTTAATGTTGAAGCAAAATAGTATCGACTGGAAAAAATTACCGCTTCAGGATGCTGTGAAAAGTGTAAGAGGTACGGGTAAACGTCAGATTGCGATCTTTTCTGACCCAAATTGCCCGTATTGTAAAAAGCTTGAGCTAGAGCTGAAAAAACTGAATGACTTGACCATTTATACCTTTATTCTTCCTTTAAAACCCCAGTCGGTTGCTCCTTCAAAACAGGTGTATTGCGCGTCTAATCCAGCTCAGGCATGGGAAGATCTGATTGCTCAAGGAATTCAACCTAAATCGAAAAAAAGTTGCACCAATCCAATTGAGCGGAATAAAAAACTGGCTCAGTCTATGGGCGTGAATGGTACACCTGCGATTATTTTTTCCAATGGTTTTAAAGTGATGGGTGCCTATCCGGCAGAGCAGATTGAGCAGATCTTTAAAGAATTCAATTTATAAAAATTAAATAAAGCTATCAGTCGCTCAATATAAAAAAGCACCTTTTCCGGTGCTTTTTTATTCAGGTCGTCAAATCAACCTCAGAAACATCTGAATGGTTTAGACTGTACGGCGTTTGGTTACCATATTATAAATAAACAGAATAATCACAGCACCAATCACGGAAGCAATCAGCCCTGCTGCGGAATCTGCCGAATATAGACCGAGCATACGGCCACCAAAAGTCGCCAATAAGGAGCCAGCAATACCCAGCAAGGTGGTCATGATAAAGCCTGCCTTGTCATTACCCGGGTGAATGGCACGTGCAATCAGACCTGCTACAAAACCAATGACGATCGCCACAATAATTGTCCACATATGCATACTCCTTCTTGTCATGTCTTTGTTTTCACATCTGTTTAATCATCTTGAAATAAAGTCAGGATTATAAAAAGTTGAATCCTGAAACGAGATGTTATTTTTTGTTCCCGGTTTCCTGTCCATTTTAGGCATAAAAAAAGTGGCTTATGCCACTTTTTTCAACCTGATTTTAAAGACCGATTTCACCAATAAATGGCAGGTGACGGTACTTCTGGTCATAGTCCAGGCCATAACCCACAATAAATTTATCTTCAACTTCAAAGCCCATAAATTCGACTTTCAGATCGATTTCACGACGCGATGGTTTACTTACCAAAGTACACAGTTGAATCGAGTTAGGTTCACGGGTTTGCAGGATTTCGAGTACCTTGCTTAAAGTGTTGCCTGAATCAATAATATCTTCAACCACCAACACATCTTTACCACGGATTTCACCGTCTAAATCTTTCAGGATTTTTACATCACGTGACGATACCGTGCCACCGCCATAACTGGACACAGTCATGAAATCCAGTTCATGCGGTTTTGAAATCACACGACATAAATCAGCCATAAAAATCACTGAACCACGTAATAAACCGATGAGCACAAGTTCTTTGTCACTATTGGCATAGTGTGCATTGATTTGAGCACCAAGCTCTTTGACTTTAGCTTGAATTTCTTCAGCGGAAATCATTACGCTCATTTGAACGGTCATGGGTAGATACCTAAAAAGTAAAAATAGCAAAATAAAAAAGGTGTTGACCTGCAACACCTGAATACGTCGCAATTTTAATACATCCCTAGCAGAGATGCACCTGTTTTGCTGGCTGTAAATGTAATCATTTTTTAGCCGCTGTTGAATCGCGTTTCAATAAAAAAACACAGCCCAGTGCCATTGCAGACAGGATCAAGTATTGGCGACGGCGGGATTTTTTCGGTTTATTCACTGGCTGCTGCTTTGACATAAACGGCTGCTCCATAGACATAGGTGGCTGCAATATTACGGTCATCGCCAAGCATGGTCAGTGCAAAAAATGCATCTTCAATATTTTTAGCTCTGCTCTGGCGTAACTGCTGTAAGGCAGTGGCATGGAGATCCAGCACCACAAAGTCGGCTTCTTTGCCAATATTAAAGTTCCCCAGGCGATCATCCAGACTCAAGGCTTTGGCACCGCCTAAAGTGGCATGATACAAGGCCTCAAAGGCGGAGAGTTTTTCGCCCTGTAACTGCTGCACCTTATAGGCTTCATTCAGGGTTTGCAGCTGATTAAATGATGTTCCTGCTCCAATGTCTGTGCCTAAGCCGACTTTGACCCCTTTGTCCCAGGTCTTTTTCAGGGGAAATAAGCCACTACCCAGGAATAGATTTGAGGTCGGACAGAAAGCAATGGCGGAGTCGGTCTGATGCATACAGTCCCACTCCTCATCTTCCAGATGCACGCAATGCGCGAAGACGGACTTGCTACCAGTTAAACCATAATGATGATACACATCCAGATAACTTTCACGTTCAGGAAAGAGTTCTTTGACCCAGGCAATTTCATTTTTATTTTCACTTAAATGGGTATGTACATACACGTCCGGATATTCGGCTTTGAGCTGTCCGGCTTTTTGTAGTTGTTCAGGTGTTGAGGTCGGTGCAAAGCGTGGGGTAATGGCATACAGGTTCCGCCCCTGTCCATGCCACTTTTCAATCAGCGCTTTAGAGTCGGTATAAGCCGTTTCTGCTGTATCTGTGAGTGCTTCCGGAGCATGACGGTCCATCAGGACTTTACCCGCGATCAAACGCATATTGCGCGTGGTTGCGGCATTAAATAAAGCATCTACCGATTCAGGATGAACGGTACAAAAGACCAGTGCAGTGGTGGTGCCGTTTTTAAGCAATTCCTGCACGAAAAATTCGGCAATTTTTTCGCTATAGGATGCATCTTGAAACTGGATTTCAGTGGGGAATGTATAGGTATTTAACCATTCCAGCAGTTGTTCACCATACGCCCCGATCATTTCTGTTTGCGGGAAATGAATATGGGTGTCGATAAAACCGGGAACAATCAGTTGATCTGGATAGTGCTGTAATTCAGCGTTGGTAGGAAGTCGTGACTGCCCTTCTTGCCATGGACCAAACCACTGGATTTTACCCTCTTGAATGATGACTAAGCCATCTTCTACATATCGCACTTGGTCGTGTATATCACGTGCTTGGGCAACTGTATTCTGAATGTCGAGGAAGCGACCACGGATCGCTGTCGTTGCAATTACAGAAGACATTTTAAACCTACGCTTTTAATTTTTTCGATTGATTGTAGCTGAAAAAATTGCCATGTTTGTATGAACATTCATATTTAAATAGCGATCCAGATTCTTCTATGACCTCATCCAATTATCATGATCAATTTCGACAGATCGTGCGTGCACAGCCGACCTTAATGCGCATCTTGCATCAGTTAGCACAATTACACTCTGATGCTTATGTTGCAGCGGGTGTGTTACGTCATGTGATCTGGGCGCATTTACATGACTGGGAATATGAAATGAATCATACTGAGGTCGATGTAATTTTCTATGACGAAAATAAGCAGGCTCGCGCTATAGAACAGCAACTTACAGATCAGTTAAAAGACTATTTTCCAGATATCTGTTGGGATGTGACCAATCAAGTCTTTGTACATGAGTGGTATCGTACCGATCAAAATGAAAGTATTGAGCCTTTAACTTCAATTAGTCATGCGCTGTCATTATGGCCAGAAACTGTCACGGCCTTGGCACTGCGCCTGAAAGATGATGAATTGGAATTGATCGCTCCTTTCGGTTTAGCAGATTTATTTGAGTTAAAGCTGCGTTGGAATCCGAATTTAGTCAGTTATGCCGTGTTCGAACAACGCATGCTGAGCAAACAGTTTTTGCAAAAATGGCCCAAATTATCCCTGATAGAACAATAAAAAAAAGCCTGCTGATGCAGGCTTTTTTGATGATTACTTTTTACAGGGTGGTTTCGTTATATTTCTTGCTATGACGAATCGACAAGATCGCGGTCACAGTCAGGACAATCACAATAAAGCTCAAAGAAATCCAGATCGGCATATGGAACACATCTAGCATCAGCATCTTAAAGCCGATAAAGACCAGAATGATCCCGAGGCCATAAGGCAGATAATGCATTTTTGAGGCTGCGCCCGAGAGCAGGAAGAACATTGCGCGCAGGCCTAAAATCGCCATCAGGTTTGCGGTAAGGACAATGAAGGGATCGGTGGTGACGGCAAAAATAGCCGGAATAGAATCGACGGCAAAGATGACATCAGACGCTTCAACCAGGATCAGGACCAGGAACAACGGCGTTGCCCAGAGCAAACCATTCTGACGGACAAAGAATTTGTCGCCCTGCAGTTGCGGGGTGATACGCATATGTTTACGCAGCCATTTCAGAATCGCCATATCTTCAATATTGCTGTCTTCTTCATGCTGACCACGCAGGAATTTGAAGCCGGTATAGACCAGAAACGCACCGAAGATATACAGAATCCAGGAGAATTCCTGTACGAACCAGGCACCAATAAAAATAAAGATGGTTCTGAGTACAATTGCACCCAGTACGCCATATAACAGCAGCTTGCGTTGCAGTGCGGGTGGAATGGCAAAGGCAGCGAAGATCATCAGCCAGACAAAGACGTTATCAATCGCCAGGGATTTTTCCAGCAGATAACCGGCAAAGTATTCCATGACCTTGGCGTTGGCAATTGCCGTGCCCGCGGTCTGCTCCAGATACAGCCATAAGCCGCCACCAAATAAAGTCGCGACACTGACCCAGGCAATACTCCAGTATGCAGCGGTACGGACTTTAACTTCCTGACCATGCTGATGCTTAAAGCCGACAAAATCGATTATCAGCATGACTGCGACAATCGCGAAAAAGACGAGATACAGCCAGAGTGTACCAATGGTTTCCATGTGAATTCTCCACATCGGACAACTAGCCATAAAAAAACCTTGACCAGTTGCCAGATGAAAAACATCTATAACAACATGATCAAGGTCTTGCCTACATCTTACTGTTCCACTTTTTTATATAAAGTGTGACTTCAAGATGCTCAGATACCGACTTTTTGCAAAGTGTAATGACGATATTCTGACACGTTTAAAAATTGAAATTTCATTCTTAAACGCTTGGAGGAGGCTACTCCCCTTGTTCAAACTAAATTTTATTTGAGCGGTAGCTCAATGTGTAGCAAGCATGACAGATTTTTGCTAAGACTACAATTTCATTTACAAAAATCATGCTTCAAGGCGCTTTCTTACCTAAGAAATCCGGACGCTGAATCAGGTATAAGCTGATCAGAAAACCCAAGCTGGCCAGGATTGCTCCTACCCAGCCAATACTATGTAATCCGATATGTGCCGTTACCAGACCGCCGAGTAAGGCACCGCCGCCAATCCCGACATTGTACAAACCTGAAAAAATCGCCATGGCGACATCAGTCGCATCGGAAGCCAGATTTAAGGTCTTGGCTTGTAGAGCCAGACTAAACCCAATAATGCTGATGCCCCAGATTAACGCTAGGCTATTGAGCTGAATTACACCCTGAGACAGGGGCAGCAATAACAGCAGCGAGATCCCTAGCCCGAGTGTAAATAGCGGAATGGTGAGTCGGGGAAAATGCGGTGCAAAGCGGCCAAATACATAAGACCCGATCAGGCCCGCACCGCCATAAATCAGCAATAAGCTGGTGGTCTGTGCAGAGCTGAATTGCGCAATATTCAGCGCAAAGGGTTCAATATAACTATAGGCGGTAAATTGCGCACTAATCACAAGCACGGTAAGCGCAAAGACCAGCATCAGGCTGGGACGTTTTAGCAAGCTTTTTAAACTGCTGAGTGAACCTGAATTAACACTTGGCAATAAAGGCAAGGTTTTGGCCAGCAGTACGCAGACCACGCTTGCCACAACTGCGATCAAGGCAAAACTATTGCGCCAGCCATAGGCCTCCCCGATCATCCGGCCAAAGGGAATTCCCAAGACCATCGCCATGGCGGTACCGGTAGCCAATAAGCCCAGTGCCTGAAACTCTTTGCCCTTTGGCGCAACCCGCACAGCAAGCGATGCCGTAATTGACCAGAACAGTGCATGCGCCACGGCAATACCAATCCGGCTCAACACCAGAATGCTAAAGCTCCAGGCAAAATAGGACAGCACATGACTGAAAATAAACACCGTAAATAAAACCATCAGCAGAAAGCGCCGTTCAATATTTTTGGTCAGTAACATCATTGGCAAAGAAAGCAGCGCCACGACCCAGGCATAAATCGTCAGCATCCACCCGACCTGAGTGGGTGACATGGAAAAACTTGCGCCAATATCACTTAATAGCGCCACCGGGATAAATTCGGTGGTATTGAAAATAAAGGCAGCAGAGGCTAAAGCAATCACACAGACCCATTGACGTGTCACCGAGGAGGTGGAAGAAGAGCTGGACATACATATCTGATAAAAAGAACCGGCCGGCAGTTTAAACCTATTGAGCAAAATGCGGTATTGGTCAGAAGGACAGATTCACAATCCTTTAAAAGAAATCTAACAATAGAGCAGGGAAAAATATGTCAGTCTGGCTTAAAAACAAGGAGAGGATCGGCATGTTGATCGAGCATCAGCAACAGGGCACTGGAGGTTTATGGTTTGTAGAGCCAAATGAAAAACGTCTGGCAGAAATGAGTTATTCCAGAGTAAATGAAGATCAATTAGTGATTGAACACACCTGGGTCGATGACAGTCTACGCGGCCAGCACGTCGGGTATTATCTGGTCGAGGCCGCTGTGAATTTTGCCCGTGAACACGGCATCAGGATTATTCCAAAATGCCCTTTTGCCAAATCCGTGTTCGAGCGAGAGCCTCACTTTAATGATGTTTTATAATTTAAAAATGACAACAAAGGTTCAGATTCGTATGGAAATCAAATATCAAGATTCAAAACGCGGTGGTGTATTTTTTATGGAAGATCAAGGACGCCGCCTGGCGGAGATCACTTATCAATGGCGGGGCGATGCCGTTATAATTGCCGATCATACCTGGGTTGATGATTCCTTGCGTGGCCACGGTATTGCCCGAAAAATGCTGGATGCACTGGTCGATTTTGCCCGTGAGAAAAGTTTAACCATCATCCCGCAATGTTCCTATGTGGATGTCATGTTTAAACGTGACCGAAGTCTGGCAGATGTCGCAGCAACGGCTATTTAACTACCCAAGGGGATTTCCCGAAAGATAAATGCAGTTTTTCTTTCAAGGCAGGAATCAATATAACCTGTAACAGGGTATATAAACCGAAACCTGCCATCACGCCGGTCATCGCCCAGAAAATTTCTTCAAACTGTTGCAGCATTACTAAAATTGCCATGATCAGCAGATAACTGGCATGAAAATAAATTCGATGCCCAACAAATTTCAAGATCGTCCAGCTAATAAAAATTGAACTGATCAGCAGATTAGTTTGAGCGCTGAATTGCCAATTATTTAAAGTGATGATCAGGATAAAACACACACATAACAAGGCGAGGGTTAAAATCAGATCTTTTAACATCAAGTGATCCTCATGTTCATGGTAGGTGTATGAAAATATTCGTTTAATAATTTAGGCACTATTGTTAAAAGTTTAATCCAGAAATGCAAACTGAAAACCGTGTAAGCAAAAACGGATATTTGCTTAAAAAATAGTCGACTTAATTTAAAATTATTGATTAAATTGTGTTTTTAATTCTTCCCTCTAGAGAGATGGCATGATGCTACAGCTTTGCTATGCCAGTGAACGCATAGAATCTGAACAAGAGTTGTTACAAGATTTGAGCGATATTTTAGCCACTGCCCGGAAGTTCAACCTTCAGCATCAGATTCATGGGGTGTTGTATTATTCCCATGGCAAATTTTTCCAGTGTCTTGAAGGTCAGGCTGAAGTAGTGGAAAGTTTATTTCAGAGCATTTGTCAGGATCTCCGCCATCACAATGTCTTACGTTTTGCAGATGCAATGGTAGAGCAGTCCCATTTCTCGGAATGGTCAATGAAATATGTGCATAAACACAGTGAAATTTCTTCTTTATTTTCACGTTTAGGTTTGAAGCAATTTGATCCACATGCCTTGCAGCAGTCAGGAGTTGCCGAATTCCTCAAAGTGCTGTATCGCCTGGAAGAAAATCAGGCCAGTCTGGCATCGCCAAAAGGTTATAAGCAGCGTGGTTATGTCCCCTATTTCTGATCTGAGGGATTAAAGCTGAAAATAAAAAAGTCCGCATGGCGGACTTTTTTTGTCTGATGTAGATTAGCTCATGTCAATCATGACTTTTAAGGCCTTCTCATTGGAGGCATGTTTAAACACATCATAGGCTTTTTCAAAATCGGCAAATTTAAAATGATGGGTCGCCAGTTTTTCTAGGGGCAATTTGCCGGAACAGCAGGTTTTCAGCAACATCCCTGTGGTATTGGCATTCACCAGACCGGTAGTAATGGTCAGGTTTTTAATCCACAGTTTGTTCAGTTCAAAACTCACCGGTTTACCATGTACGCCGACGTTGGCAATATGCCCGCCCTCTTTCACGACATGCTGGCAAATATTCCAGGTGGGTTCTACCCCTACTGCTTCAATGGCACAGTCAACCCCGCGTCCATCGGTAATCTCTAGGATCTTTTGAATGGCATCTTCTTTAGCAGAGTTGATGGTATGTGTTGCGCCGACAGTCTTGGCAAATTCCAGCCGGTTATCATCCATATCCACCATAATAATATTGGCAGGTGAATAGAACTGTGCGGTGAGCAGACAGCTCATGCCGATTGGCCCTGCCCCGACAATCGCGACATTGTCGCCTGGTTTGACATCGCCATATTGCACCCCAATTTTATGTGAAGTTGGCAGGATATCTGAGAGGAATACGGCCACATTTTGATTCAGGCCATCGGGTAAATGATAGAGTGAGGTATCGGCAAAGGGCGTGCGTACATATTCGGCATGGGTGCCATCAATCATATAACCCATGATCCAGCCGCCTTCATTGCGACAATGGGCATAGAGCTGTTTCTGGCAGTTTTCACAGGTTCCGCAGCGGCTGACACAGGAAATAATCACCCGGTCGCCCTTTTTAAAGTTTTGCACGGCGGAACCAACTTCTTCCACAATGCCAATACCTTTGTGACCTAAAATACGTCCCTTAAAGCTGCCCTCTTTACGCGTAGCCTCCTGCTCAATTTCCGGGTTTTTACCTTTCCAGATACCCAAGTCGGTACCGCAGATGGTAACTTTTTCCAGTTTAATGATGGCATCGCTGGGATGCAAAATGGTGGGAACTGGGCGGTCTTCAAAGCGGATATCATTTGCGCCGTAATAGACCATCGCTTTCATCGTTGTCATGACACATCTCCTAATGGAATGAGGAATGAGAATGACCTGACTCAGCGAGAATAATGAACGCCTCGATTGCTTTTATATAGTGACAGCGATGGGCTGATTTATGATCTGGCTTTCAGGCCTATAGATACCTGTGTTCTTCTCGATTGTGCCTTGAGTGATATGGCGCTGCAATGAGTCTTGTGTACAGATTGCAACAAAAGATCATCAGGGAGGGTTCAGAGATAAATCTGCTCTTTGGGTCAATATTTAAATCATAGGATTGCAGGATCAGAACAACGGTTCACTTTTTCTCAATCAACGTTTTAATATGCTAAAAAAAGCCCGCTAGGCGGGCTTCTTCACTTCACTTAAATCTGTTTTATGCTTGTAAAACAGTAATCAGCTTCTGATGCAAACCACCAAAACCACCATTCGACATAATTACTACGGCATCGCCCTCGCCTGCTTCTGCCACCACGGTCTGAATGATGTCATCCAGTGTGCGTGCAACTTTGGCCTTGTTTGGCGCAGCCTCAATGACCGGTTGCAGATCCCAGTCCAGTCCTTCCGGTTGATACCAGATCACTTCATCGGCCAGACGTGCTGAATGAGCCAAGCCATCTTTATGACTGCCCATGCGCATGGTATTGGAACGTGGTTCAATAATTGCCCAGAGTTTGCGTTCCCCTAGACGTTTGCGCGCACCTTCTAAGGTCGTATCAATCGCCGTCGGATGATGGGCGAAATCATCATAAACCTCGATACCACGGACTGTGCCTAACAGTTCCATACGGCGTTTCACCCCACCAAAATTCGATAGTGCTTCACAGGCAGTTTCAATCGATACGCCGACATGTTCAGCGGCAGCAATCGTGGCCAAGGCATTGGCCACCGAATGCTGTCCAGTCATATTCCATTGTACTTCGCCTTTGACCACGCCCTGTTGCAGCACTTTGAAATGTGAACCATCTGCTGACAATTGTTCTGCATACAGCTCAGCTTTTTCATTGGCATCCAGACTGGTGCGCACTACAGGTGTCCAGCAGCCCTGCTCCAGCACTTCATCAATATTGCTTTCAGTAATCGGCGCGATAATCCGGCCTTCACTTGGAATGGTACGAACTAGATGATGGAACTGCTTTTGAATTGCGGCTAGATCATCGAAGATATCGGCATGGTCAAATTCCAGGTTATTTAAAATTGCGGTTTTTGGATGGTAATGCACGAACTTGGAACGCTTGTCGAAGAAAGCAGAATCGTATTCATCGGCTTCGACACAGAAATATTTCCCACCACCGAGACGCGCACTTTCCGAAAAGCCCAATGGCACACCGCCAATCAGAAAACCTGGCTCCAGACCGGCTTGATCCAGTACCCAAGCCAGCATCGTGGTGGTCGTGGTTTTACCATGTGTTCCGGCGACACCCAGCACGTGTTTACCTTGCAGAACATGATCAGCCAGGAACTGCGGACCTGAAATATAAGGCAGACCTGCATTCAGCATATATTCGACTGCATCAATACCACGCTTCATGGCATTGCCGACGATCACCAGATCCGGATGAGGCTGTAAATGACTGCGGTCATAACCCTGCATTAAAGTGATGCCCGCATTTTCAAGTTGGGTCGACATGGGTGGATACACATTCAGGTCTGAACCTGTTACCTGGTGGCCCAGATCGCGTGCAAGTAGCGCTAACGAGCCCATAAAGGTGCCACAAATACCCAAAATATGCAGATGCATCTACTTTACTCCGTTCCTGTCTGACCCATCACTTTATATTGGTGCTGTTGTCATGATTTATTCAATTTGCAAGCAACGATAGCAAGGCTTTAGCTGAAAAGATAGTGAAAATTCTGGCCTTGTTGTGGGATTTTTTAAATCCTATTTCACGGATAAATTCAAAGAAAATTTCAAAGCGATGCAATATCTTTTCGCCAAATAAACCGTAAAATAAGTTCGACTTTTTTGCAGAGTGCATGCAAATGCTGCCGGCTTTATTTCTTCTGGTAATTGCCAACTGTTTTATGACCCTGGCCTGGTATGGGCATTTAAAGTTTTTGCCGCATGATGCACCGCTCTGGCAAGCGATTCTATTTAGCTGGGCCATTGCCCTGTTTGAATATAGCCTGATGATTCCGGCGACCAAATTGCTGGCGCAGCAAGGACTCGCAGTCGGCCAAATGAAAATCACCCAGGAAGTCGTGACCTTACTGGTCTTTGTTCCTTTTATGATTTTCATGTTTAAGCAGCCTTTTAAACTGGATTATCTCTGGGCTGCTTTATGTCTGTGTGGATGTGTCTATTTTGTATTCCGCAGTTCCTAAATAGTTGTAACTGCGGCTACTCCCCTATTTTTATTCCAGTTTTTGAAAATTCGATAAAAAACAAGAAAAATCGAGCCTTGCTTTGACCGTTAAATTTTATGAAGCTGAATTTTCAGTCTATAATACGCACTCCTATTCAAGCTTGGCTCTCTCGTCGAGATTTATCTTTTCTCACTTTAATCTCTGGAAAATTTGCAATGAATGCGGCTGCTGCACAAGATACTCCTCTCGTAGGTATTATCATGGGTTCTCAATCAGATTGGGCAACTCTCGAACACACTGCCAATATGCTCAAGCAGCTTGGTGTCCCATTTGAAGCCGAAGTTGTTTCTGCACACCGTACCCCAGACCGCCTGTTTGAATATGCCGAGCAAGCGCGTGATCGTGGTATTCAGGTAATTATTGCCGGTGCAGGTGGCGCAGCGCATTTACCGGGTATGTGTGCAGCGAAAACTGATCTTCCTGTTTTGGGTGTACCGGTGAAATCTTCGATTTTAAACGGTGTTGATTCATTGCTGTCTATTGTGCAAATGCCAGCCGGTATTGCGGTGGGTACCTTGGCCATCGGTCCTGCCGGTGCCACCAATGCTGCCATTATGGCCGCGCAAATTCTGGGTTTGACCCGTCCAGAAATCGCAAAAAATGTTGCAGATTTCCGTGCAGCGCAAACAGATAAAGTGGCAAGTAACAATATTCCAGGCCAAGCTTAAGTCGAGACACAGATTATGGATAAAACCATCGGTATTTTTGGTGGCGGTCAGCTGGGTCGTATGATGGCGCAAGCGGCACTTCCATTAAATATTCAATGTACATTTTTTGAAGCCAGCACAGACTGTCCTTCTGCTGCTTTGGGTCCGGTGATTTCGAGCCGGGCTGAAAATGGTCTGCAAGACTTTATTAATAGTGCAGATGTATTTAGCCTTGAGTTTGAAAATACGCCACTTACAGATGTTGATGTACTGACGCAAAGCAAGCAACTGCATCCGCCGCGTCAGGCTTTGGCGATTGCCCAGCATCGTCTGTCTGAAAAAGCCTTGTTTGATGAACTGGCTATTCCGGTTGCACCGTACAAAGCGGTCACTTCACTGGAAAGCTTAGAGGCGGCTGTAGCTGAACTGGGCTTGCCGATCGTACTGAAAACCTCGCGTGGCGGTTATGATGGTAAAGGCCAATTCGTTTTACGTTCGACCGATCAGATGGATCAGGCCTGGGCAGAATTGGGTCCTGCAGGTGAGCTGATTGCAGAAAGCTTTGTCACATTCTCACGTGAAGTATCAATTATTGCAGTACGCGGTCAAGATGGTGATGTCAAAACCTGGCCATTGGCTGAAAATCATCATCATAACGGCATTCTGTCGCACTCGATTGTGCCTGCACCGAACAGCGCAGATTTGCAACCTGTGGCGCAAGATTACATCACTCGTCTGCTGAATCACTTGAACTATGTCGGTGTCCTAACCCTTGAGCTGTTTGTGACAGACAAAGGCTTATATGCCAACGAGATGGCACCACGCGTGCACAACTCGGGGCACTGGTCGATTGAAGGCGCCGTATGTTCGCAATTTGAGAATCATGTACGTGCGGTGGCTGGTTTGCCTTTAGGTTCAACTGAAGTGATCCGTCCAACTGTCTTGGTGAACATCATTGGTCAGCATCCAAAATCTGCAGATGTTCTGGCTCTGGAAGGTGCGCATTTGCATCTCTACAACAAGTCAGAGCGTGAAGGTCGCAAGATTGGTCACATTACCCTGATGCCAAATGACAGCGCGCAATTGTCTGTACTTTGCCGCCAACTGGCGAAAATTTTACCGAATCCATTGGCATTGAGCGAAGATATGACCATCTAGGCTTTAACTTGCTGATAAAAAAAGCGATCACTTCGGTGATCGCTTTTTTATTTGTCTGCTTTCAGGCATGATTGCGCCTCTTCAAAAATACCTGCCATTGGTCGGATCAGTTTTTAAATCAATTGCTTATAAACTGATCAATTGAGTATAAATATAACAATCCAATAAAACCTTTTTTACAGCTGAATTTTGCCATATTCACTTGTAGATAAGCTTGAAATCAAAGTTTGAATTTAAAACTGGAAAGCAGTTTTGAATTTAAATTCATAAAAATAAATTCAAATTTAAATCGCACTTTGAATTTAAACTTGCGCTTTTAAATTCAAAAAATATGAATTCAAATTTAAAACTGGATAAATGAATTCAAAGTTTTTGAATTTAAAAATATTAGCCCATTATTCAAATGAATTTAAAACAAAAACGAGTGTAATTAGAGCATGTTGATGATCGTGACTCGCTTTTCCTGAAACAAGTTATCCCCAGTAATTTTTTAAATTCAAAAATAATTCCAAATGTTTTGAATTTAAATTTAAAAATCCTGCTGATTTGAATTTAAAACAAGCTTGTGGATAACTCGTGTTTAAATTTAAAGATTACAAAATGAATTTAAAAGTGTAGGAATTATGAATTTAAATTTACGCATTGGCGCTTTAATTTTCATCATGAGCTGCTAAGGTAGAAGCATAATTCAAAATCTAAATATTCAAGGGTCTTATGCAACGGCTTGCACTTTTTATTGGTTCTGTGGTCTTGGCTGCTTCACAGGCACAGGCTGAACTTATTATTAATGGTCAACGTGTCACGCCGACTGATTTGACCTCTAGTTCAAATATCCCGAATTATGCCTCCCAAAATAATTTTCAAAACTGTCTCGCTAATTTGCGCAGTCAAGCTGTTGCTAGAGGTGTAAGCGGCAGTACCTATGATCGTTATACCCAGAACTTAAACCCGGATTATTCAGTGATTGAACGCCTGAATTACCAGCCTGAATTTTCTACCCCGATTTGGGATTATCTATCTGGTTTGGTGGATGAAGAACGGGTTCAGCTCGGCCGGCAAAAACTACAGCAACATCGTGAGGTGCTCAATCGTGTTGCTGCTACCTACGGTGTACCTGCAGAAACGGTAGTTGCGGTATGGGGTGTCGAAAGTAATTTTGGTGATATTTCGGGGAAATATCCTTTATTACAGGCTTTAGGAACTTTGAGCTGTGAAGGTCGTCGCCAGAGTTATTTTCGTGGTGAGTTTTTTACCACAATGAAACTGTTACAGCGTGGCGATGTGCGTGAAGAACAATTAAAGGGTTCCTGGGCAGGCGCATTTGGTCATACCCAGTTTATGCCATCGACTTATGATGAGCTTGCAGTTGATTTTGATGGTGATGGCCGACGTGATCTAGTTTCGAGCATTCCGGATGCACTCGCATCAACTGCCAACTTTTTAAGCAAGCGTGGCTGGCAGAGCGGACAGCCTTGGGGTTTTGAAGTCAAGATCCCTCAAGGCATGTCGGTTTCCGGTGAAGGTCGAAGAAATAAAAAATCCTTGAGTAGTTGGAACAATCAAGGGGTGGTACGTGCCGATGGTTCGGCATTAGTTCAAGGAAATTTATCGCAATCTTCTCAGGCCGGATTGGTTACACCTGCAGGCCCCAGTGGTCCAGTATTTTTGGTCTTTAAAAACTTTGATGCCATTTATAGCTATAACGCGGCAGAAAGTTATGCCTTGGCGATTGCGCATTTATCCGATCGCCTGCAAGGTAAAGGCTCATTTATGACCACATGGCCTACTGATGATCCGGGAACTTCTCGTGCAGAACGTCGTGAGATCCAGCAATTTTTATTGAATCGAGGTTATGACATTGGTGTGGTGGATGGTCTGATTGGAGATAAAACCCGTCAAGCGATTCGTCAGGAACAGCAGCGTTTGGGCTTAAGTCCAACAGGTCGTGCTGGTCAGCAGATTCTGCGGGCCTTTAGAAATGAAAATGCCAAACGCATGATGCAATAAATTCTTGAGCATAAAATTTAAAATCAAAAAAGGTCTGCATTTATGCAGACCTTTTTTGATGACTGTTTTTGAGTAGCTATATAGTCATGCAAGCTAATAGTAATTAGCTGAATTTAAACAGCAGTAATGGTACCGAGGATGCGATATCCAGCAGCACCAGTGACTGCTGGCAGGTTACCATTCAGCTGATTCATAAAACGCATGGCCAGCCAGGCAAAGGCCGTGGCTTCCACCCAAGTCGGGCTTAAACCAAGATCGGCCGTAGTTTGTACGCTCCATTCATGTTTGCGCAGGCGCCAGCGCAACTGCTCCAGTAAATGTGAGTTGTAGGCACCACCACCGCAAACAAAAACCTGTCCGGTATCCATGCCAGAGCGGTAAATTGCTTTTTTAATGGCTCGGGTGGTGAGCTTTAATAAAGTCGCCTGTACATTTTCCGGAGTATCTTCCAGTTCATCGTATTGCAGGTCATTGCGCCAGTCAGCAATCTGTTCATCCAGCCATTCCAGGTTGAAATCTTCACGACCGGTACTTTTTGGAGGTTCTTTGGAGAAGAATTCGTGTGACTGAAAGCGATCGAGTAAACTGCGAATCGGGGTGCCATAGGCTGCCCAGTTACCATTTTCATCAAAAGGCTGACCGGTATAACGGGCACACCAGGCATCCATCAAGATATTGGCTGGTCCAGTATCAAAACCATAAACTTCTTCAGGCTTGCCGGCAGGCAGCAGGCTGACATTCGCTATACCGCCCAGATTTAAAATTACCCGGTGAATACTGTCATGCTGGAAAATATCCTGATGAAATGCCGGAACTAAAGGTGCTCCCTGACCACCTGCCGCCAGATCACGACGCCGGAAATCTGAAATCACCGGAATCTGGGTAATTTCAGTAATGATGTTCGGGTCACCAATTTGCAGGGTAAAACCATGTTCAGGACGATGCCGGATAGTTTGGCCATGCGAGCCAATCGCCTTGATTCTGGATTTATCCAGGTTATTTTTTTCAATCAGCGCATTAATACCATGACCAATCATTTGTGCCAGTGCAACATCAGCCTTGCCCATGCGGTCAATTTCATTGTCATCTGGCAAGGTTAGTGCCATCAGCTCGTCCCGAAGGTCTGGATCAAATGCCAAAGTGAGTGTGGCATGAAGCTGGAGTGGATCAAAAGAAGCAGCAACAATATCGACACCATCCATGCTTGTGCCGGTCATTACCCCAATATAGATCGCTGTCATGGTTATTCTTAAGCCTGCAATATGCTGAAAAAGTGTTAGTATATCGCACAAATTGAGTAACTGATGTATTGGATTTTGTGATGTCAAATTTCCTGCCGGCTGAAGAACAACTTGCCCTCATTCAACGAGGCACCCACGAAATTATTTCTGAAGAAGACCTTCTCAAGAAATTAAAATTGAATCGTCCATTAAAAATTAAAGCGGGTTTTGACCCGACTGCACCTGATTTGCACTTGGGCCACACGGTTCTCATTAATAAGTTAAAAGTATTCCAAGACTTGGGTCATGAAGTGTTGTTTCTGATCGGTGATTACACGGCGATGATCGGTGATCCAACTGGTAAGAGCGCAACACGTCCACCATTGTCACGTGAACAGGTTTTAGAGAACGCTAAAACATATCAAGAACAAGTATTTAAAATTCTTGATCCAAACAAAACCAAAGTGGTGTTTAACTCGGAATGGTTTGCACAAAAAACTGCGGCTGATTTGATTCAACTGGCATCACAGCAAACTGTTGCGCGTATGCTTGAACGTGATGACTTCACCAAGCGTTATAACAACCAGCAGCCAATTGCGATTCATGAATTTTTGTACCCATTGGTACAAGGCTATGATTCTGTTGCGCTGGAAGCAGATGTTGAATTGGGTGGTACAGACCAAACCTTTAACCTGTTGATGGGGCGTACCTTACAAGGTCGTTATAACCAAGAAGCACAAGTCTGTATCACAGTACCAATTCTTGAAGGTTTAGATGGCGTCAATAAGATGTCTAAATCTTTGGGTAACTATATTGGTGTATTTGATGCACCGGGCGCGATGTACCAGAAAGTGCTTTCAATGCCGGATGCATTGATTGAGCGTTATTTTGATCTGCTGAGCTTCAAAACCATTGAAGAAATTCAACAGTTGTTAAAAGAAGTGGCAGAAGGCCGTAATCCTCAAGAAGTCAAAAAGATTCTTGCGTTGGAGCTAGTCGAGCGTTTCCATGGTGCAGAAGCGGCTGCCAATGCGCATAAAGGCGCGGGCAATATCATTACTGAAGGTGAATTACCCGAAGGTACGCCAGAAGTAACTATTTCACGTGGCGAGTTTGGTGGGGAAATCTTTATTACCTCGATTTTACGTGAAGCCGGCTTAACCAAAAATGCAGCCCAGGCTAAGGATGCATTAGGCCGTGGTGCAGTGAAAGTGGATTGGCAGACTGTAGATACGACCTATTCTGTGAAAGAGAACGTAACTTTGATTGTTCAGGCCAGTAAAAAAGCAATCGCTAAAGTCACTTTTGTTGACTAAAAAACGGATAAGTTATTGAAATAAAAGCAGGCTTCGGTCTGCTTTTTTTGTTGATGTTCTATATTTAAAAATCAAATAAGTAAAGTCAAAAAAAACCCTATGAAAACAAGAGTTAATTTTTCCCAAATCACTTGCTTTTCATCTTTATTATGTATAGGATTTATTCATCTAGAGAATTCGTTTAGAGCATCTAGAGGGTAGTAAAAATAATAGTACTCCACAACTGAGAAGTCTCTTTTCCAAGAGGCTCTTTTTAAAAGCTTTAAAGCGAATAACTATAATAATGACATAATGGATCGGGTAAAGATTCAATTCTAAGGAGGAGATTTTGGGAGAGATCTCTTCCTTTTTTATTTATTCTGATTGCGTAATCAAAATATAAATCTGCATGCCTACTCTTCTTGTTGAACAACTAAACTTAAAATTAATCAGCAAATCGAACTTAGGTGAATGACCTCTAAGGGTGAGTTCATTTCAATTGACTCCAAAAGAAAAGTGCAAAACATAAAAAATTAAAGCAGAGGTGATTGAATGTATCGCTTTCCAACAGAAGATATTTTTGATGAACAGATCGATTGCATATTACGGTTCTTATTTGAATACCAGCCGGTCGAACAAAAACAGCAACTCTATGGATCTGTCTATACTTTATTTATGCAGCTTGATCTGGCCGCGCATTACTTTTTATTTTCCCTGATTGAAGAGCAGTTACCGCGACGCGCGAAATTATTCTTTATTGCCGAGGATTATCAGGGCAAGAAAGACATGATTGTAGAAGTTATGCAGCACTGGCTTAGACAGCAACAACAGGAAAAAGTCGCTTAATGCAAAATAACAGACTTTATCTTCTATATATAAGTGATCTAAGCATGGTTTTGGGATTCGAAAACTAAAAATGAATACCTCTTCTATATAGCAGCCTAAGAATAGGCTTTTATAAAAGCTTTTTACGTCAAAAATAACTCATCAATTGAGGAGTCTAGGATTTAGATCGGTTTGTTGGGCAAGGTAGAGGAATTTTGGTTTTCTTTTGACGAGCTAATTTAAATAAAAGACAAGATTTCAATATCAAAAGGCTAAAAATACTGTTTTAAATATTATTGTGATAGTTTTTAGGTCTAAATGAATTTTCAGTTATAAAAATAAAATGAAGTGTTTAGTGGGTTTATTGCATAAAAACGCTTAAAAATTAGATAAAAAAGCGATTTTTTAGTAATTTTTGTAGAAAAAAAAGACATACGTGAAAAATATAGTGAATTGGGGGTTGCAATGATTCTGAAATCCTCTAGAATGCACCCATACCGACGAGATAGACGGAAACGAACGAAGCAGAATGGCGGAGTTGTTGA
>NZ_JAMXXL010000027.1:0-44719 GCF_024129685.1 Acinetobacter lwoffii
CTGCAAATGGCTGGGTTAGTCCCGAAGCTTTTGAAAAAGAATATTTGAAAAATTTAGAGGGAACCGCTGTCTAATTATTTGGCTAGGATCAGTGTTTGGTTGATTGTATTGGTAAAGTCCCCCTTTGAAAAAGGGGGACTTAGGGGGATTATTTAAATATTTACCTTTCCCTAACCCTCTCCTAAAAGGAGAGGGAACATCGTGTATTAATCTAATTACATGACACTCCCTCTACCTATGGGAGAGGGTTGGGGGTGAGGGGTATGAATCAAGATAGTGTATGTGGTTAATTAATGAACTTTTAGTTATTATTTAACAAAACTGTTATTGGTAAACATAATGAATAAAAAAGTTGATATTTCAAGTGGGGAAGAAGTTGCTAAAAAAGATTAAAAAGAAACACGATTGACCTGTGGAATTATAATGCCGATAGCAACGATGTCATCAGAATACACAGCAGATCATTGGTCTGATGTAAGGCATATATTACATAATGCAATTGAGAAAGCTGGCTTTACACCAAGAATTGTAAGTGATTCAGAGGAAAGTACAGTTATTCATGGTTCGATTATTAATAATATTTACAACGATGCAATTATTGTTTGTGATGTAAGTAATAAGAATGCAAATGTCATGTTTGAATTGGGAATGAGATTGGCTTTTAATAAACCTGTGGTAATAGTGAAAGATGATAAAACAGATTATTCATTTGATACCGGTAACATTCAGCATGAACCATATAGAAAGGATTTAAGACATAGTACAGTTGAAAAGTTTATTGATGATTTAAGTAAGAAAATTATAAAAACTTATGAGGCATCACAAAAAGAAGAATATCAATCTTTTTTGAGTTATTTCGGGAAGTTTGAAGTAGCTAAAGTAGAGAATAAGCCTATTGGTGAAAGTGAGGCTTTAGAAAAACTTTTAAATAAAATGACTCTTTTGGAATCTCAAATTAAAAATTTGAATCATATCAATTTAGAATCAAATACTATATTGAGCACAGATAATTTAATGATTGATTATCAGATACAATATCCAGACAAATTATCTGTCATACTTAATGAGATTGAGGCGACTATTCCTGTGATCAAGGAAGTTAGCTATTCTTTTGAAAAAGAAAAGTTTTATATCAAATTTAACGAAAAAATTTCGATGAATTATGCAAAAAAATATGATGAAAAAATTAAAAATATTATTAAAGGTAATGATGATGAATTACCGTTTTAGATAATGAAATTTGGCAATACTGAGTCTAAGAAAAACCCGCTTTCGCGGGTTTTTCTTTTAAATAAAGATCAGATTAACCAATCAATTTCTTCATTAATTCATTTACTTGTGCAGAGTTGGGTTCAGGATGCCAAATCGATAGAACTATCAGTTTCATTCATTTCTTTAGATTCATCTTTATCAGCACTATTCTTCATCAGCTTGAGAAAATTTAAAGCTTCTTTCATATCATCGGCAGTATTTAAGAATCTTGTAGCAAGTATAATCAGTGCGATACTAATTATATTATCGAACCAAGTTACTTTTAAAAACTCAATCCATCCAACTAATGTAAATATAGCTAAAGTAAGGAAACAAGCATACAAGACATAATTTAACTTGGATACATTACTTGAGGTATATCTCTTTGTTTTAAAAGTAATTACATTATTATTGCTGTTATATGTAAGAAATCTACTTCCCCAGTAGTAATGATCTGTGGCTTGATCAAAGTTTACTAAACCCTTTTCATGTAAATTGATTAAATAGTGAAGTAATTCTGCATTCATATCTTTGGAGCGAGTAATATTTTGAGCAGCTTTATCTCTTAATAATTTGGGATACTTACTTTCATCTGCTTTATAAAATTTTTCAAAATATTCGATAAAATTATCTAATTCGTCCTTAAACTTTTTACGTTTGTGTTCGCCGATTGCATGTAAGGATTTAGGAATAGAGAATATTGCTACTACTATGCCAATAAGAGCTACGATGACATCGATTGATTCCATTATTTTTATTCAAATAATCATGATGTTTTAGTATATAAAAAAGCCCCGATAAATCGAGGCTTTTTTATTCAAATTAATGGTTTAAATCAACCAATCAATTTCTTCATCAACTCATTTACTTGCGCAGGGTTCGCTTTACCTTTTGCTGCTTTCATGACTTGACCAACCAGACCATTGAAAGCTTTCTCTTTACCAGATTTATACTCTTCAACCATCTTCTCGTTGGCAGCAAGTACTTCCTTAATAATCGCTTCAATCGCACCTGTATCAGTTTCCTGTTTCAAGCCTTTTTCAGCAATAATCTCGTCCGCAGATTTGCCTTCTTCCCACATAAAGCCGAATACTTGCTTCGCGATCTTACCGTTAATCGTGTTATCCACAATACGCGCGATCATACCGCCAAGTTTTTCCGCAGATACAGGAGAATCCGCCAAATCTAAGCCTGCTTTGTTTAGCGCCCCTGAGAATTCGCCCATCACCCAGTTTGCAGACACTTTACCTTGTGCAGCGCCGCCAGCAGCAGCGACAACTTCTTCGTAAAACTCTGACATTTCACGTGTAAGCGTTAAAACGTGTGCATCGTACTCAGTCACACCAAAGTCCGCCACGAAACGTGCACGGCGTGCAGCAGGAAGCTCAGGCATGGTTGCTTTAATGGCTTCGATTTGCTCATCAGCAATCACCACAGGCAACAAGTCTGGGTCAGGGAAGTAGCGGTAATCGTTCGCTTCTTCTTTAGAACGCATTGAACGCGTTTCCATCTTTACAGGGTCGAACAGACGCGTTTCCTGATCAATGGTGCCATTCCAGTCCAGAATTTCCATTTGACGTTCAATTTCAACATTGATCGCTTGTTCAATGAAACGGAATGAGTTCAGGTTTTTCAATTCACAACGTGTACCAAACGGTTGACCCGGACGACGTAACGACACGTTACAGTCACAACGGAACGAACCCTCCGCCATGTTACCGTCAGAAATACCTAACCAGCGCACTAAAGTGTGAATTGCCTTGATATAAGCAACCGCTTCTTCAACCGAACGCATATCCGGTTCAGAAACGATTTCAAGCAGCGGCGTACCAGCACGGTTCAAGTCGATGCCTGACATACCTTCGAACTGATCATGAATCGATTTGCCGGCATCTTCTTCGAGATGCGCACGGGTTACGCCAATGCGTTTAACCGTGCCATCTTCAAGCTGGATGTCGATATGACCCAAGCCCACAATCGGGTTGTCCATCTGGCTGATCTGATAGCCTTTTGGAGAGTCCGGATAGAAGTAGTTTTTACGCGCAAATACAGACGCCTGATCGATGTAAGCATCGATGCCCAAACCAAAGCGAATCGCAAGATCAACCACTTCTTTGTTTAATACCGGTAATACGCCCGGCATAGCCAAATCAACCAGGCTGGCTTGCGTGTTTGGATCATTACCGAAAACAGTCGATGAACCTGAAAAAATTTTGGTATTGGTGGCAAGCTGAGTGTGAATCTCGATACCAATAACGACTTCCCAACCATCAATCAGGTTGGATTTTGGTTTAGCCGATTTTTGAGCTTGAGCCATTATGCGTTCTCCTCAGCAATTGCAGCGCGTTTTGTATGCCAATCGGTGGCCTGTTGATACTGGTGTACCACAGACAACAATTGAGATTCTGACCAGTAATTACCAATCAGCTGTAAGCCAACTGGCAAGTTATTTTGGTCAAAACCGACAGGCGCGTTAATCGCAGGAAGACCTGCCAGATTTACCGCAAGCGTATAAATATCGCCCAGGTACATTTCAACTGGCGTTAAATCTGCACCAATTTTATAGGCAGTCGTTGGCGCAGAAGGTGCTGCAATGACATCGACCGATTCAAATGCTTTAAGGAAATCTTGCTGGATCAGGCGACGTACTTTCTGTGCTTTTACATAGTAAGCATCGTAATAACCTGCAGACAGGGCATACGTACCAATCAGGATACGGCGTTGCACTTCTGCACCAAAACCTTCTGAACGTGAACGCTTGTACAGGTCCATCAGGTCCACAGGATTTTCTGCGCGATAGCCATAACGTACGCCATCAAAACGTGACAGGTTAGAAGATGCTTCAGCCGGTGCGATCAGATAGTAAGTTGGAACATAAGCTTCTGTCATGTTGAGATCAATCTCAACCAGAATTGCGCCCATTTCTTCCAGTTTTTTTAGTGATTCTTCAACGCGTGCTTTAACGTCCGCATCCAGACCTTCAACATTGAAGTACTGTTTAGGAATACCGATACGCAGACCTTTTACAGAAGTCCCGTTCAGGTTGGCAACGTAGTCATCAACATCTTTGTCCATTGAGGTTGAATCTTTGGCATCATGACCCGCCATGACATTCATCAGATAAGCACAGTCTTCAGCCGAACGTGCCATCGGGCCGCCTTGGTCTAAAGATGATGCATACGCGATCATACCAAAACGTGATACACGGCCATAAGTTGGTTTCAGACCAGTCAGACCACAAAAAGAAGCCGGCTGACGGATTGAACCACCGGTATCCGTACCGGTTGCAAATGGTGCCAGATCAGCAGCAACAACTGCAGCAGAACCACCTGAAGAACCGCCCGGAACGTGATCCAGTGCCCAAGGGTTTTTGGTCGAGCCAAAATAAGAAGACTCGGAAGTAGAACCCATGGCGAATTCGTCCATGTTCACTTTACCAAGTGTGACTAAGCCCGCAGCTTTACCTTTCGCTACAACGGTCGCGTCGTAAGGAGAGATAAAATTGTCCAGCATTTTAGAACCGGCTGTGGTTTTAATGCCTTGGGTACAGAAAATATCTTTATGTGCAATGGGCACGCCAGTCAGGGCAGTGGCATTGCCAGCTTTGATTGCAGCATCGGCAGCATCAGCTTGAGCTAATGCCTGTTCAGCAGTCACGGTCACATAAGCTTTGACCTGTGCATCAATTTTTTCGATGCGCTTTAAATAGTGTTGAGTCAATTCGCGGGATGAAAATTGAGCATTTGCCAAACCTTCAGTCAGTTCACGAATGGATAAGCGGTGTAAATCTGTCATGAGAAATAATTCTTTACGTTTAATTTAATAAAAAGAATGAACTGGGTAATAATTACTCAATCACGCGTGGGACGAGATACAAACCGTCCTGTACAGCAGGTGCAACTGCTTGGTATTCCTCACGATGATTGCTTTCCGACACGACATCTTCACGTAAAGGCTGTGGGTGGTCGAAAGGGCTTTTCAGTGGTTCAACACCGTCGGTATTGATACCTTTCAGGGTTTCCATCATGCCTAAAATTTTATTTAAACTTTGAGCATATTCAGCAGATTGCGTATCATTGAGAGATAACCTTGCAAGGTTGGCAATAGCTGAAACTGTTTCTGCACTTAAATCTGCAGAATGCTGTGCATCCGATGTAGACATAATATTACCTAATCAGTATTAAAAAAATTCAAATTATCATGCGTTATGATAAGCGATTGACTTGTCCAAATCATCACATTTAGTTAAAGTGGCGACCTTGCGTCCATATAAAGTTTAACTGAGAACGTCCCCGTGATTCTAAAACGACTAATAGGCTTGTTTTCGCCCGATCTTGCCATTGATTTAGGTACAGCAAATACACTTATTTATGCGCCAGGACGAGGCATTATATTAAATGAACCAACGGTTGTAGCCATCCGTCATAGTGGTTCACATAAAATTGTTGCGGCAGTCGGTCTTGAAGCGAAGCAAATGCTAGGTCGTACCCCAGCCAATATCTCAGCGATCCGTCCTATGAAAGACGGTGTGATTGCGGATTTTGAAGTCACTGAGACCATGCTGAATCAGTTCATTCGCAAAGTACATGAAAACCGTTTATTTACTCCGGCACCGCGTGTCGTGGTTTGCGTGCCATGTAAATCGACTCTGGTTGAGCGCCGTGCCATTCGTGAAGCCGTGTTTAATGCGGGCGCACGTGATGTACGTTTAATTGAAGAGCCAATGGCAGCAGCGATTGGTGCAGGTATGCCAGTTGAGCAGGCTTGTGGTTCGATGGTGGTCGATGTTGGCGGTGGTACCACTGAAATTGCAATCATTTCCCTACAAGGTTGTGTTTATGCAGATTCGTTACGGATTGGCGGTGATGTCTTTGATGAGCAGATCATTAACTATGTGCGTAAAGCGCATGGCTGTGTGATCGGCGAAACCACTGCTGAAGTGATCAAAAAAGAAGTGGGTATGGCGTTGCCAGATGAAGGTGCTAAACCGCTTGAAATTGAAGTTCGTGGCCGTAACCTCGCAGAAGGTGTGCCTCGCGCAATCGTGGTTAATTCTGACGAAGTCACCCAAGCGATTTCTGATCCATTGCAAAACATCGTGTCTGCTGTGAAATCTGCTTTAGAACATACCCCTCCTGAGCTTTCTTCGGACATCGCTGAACGTGGTATCGTGTTAACCGGTGGTGGTGCATTGCTACGTAACCTGGACAAGCTGCTTGCCAAAGAAACTGGCTTGCCAGTGGTGGTGGCAGAAGATCCACTATCATGTGTGACTCGTGGTGGCGGCAAGGTACTCGAATTTTTCGACAACCCAAATCATGACATGTTATTCGTAGGCTAAGAAAAGGATTCGGCGGGTGCAAGCACATCTGTTTTCTCGACAACCGCCATCTTTTCGCTCTTTTATCATTGCATTGGTAACATGCCTGGTGGTGCTTTTCTTTGATTGGCGCATGCCGCATGTTGTTCAACCTGCAAGGGATGTCCTGTACGCTGCTTATAATCCTATTTATGCGGTGGCCAGCTATCCGGTATTGTCGCGAGAGTGGTTGAATCAACAAACCAAGTCTGAAGCTCAATTGCGTCGGGAAAATACCGCGATGCAGGCCGAGCTGTTACAGGCACAGGTACGCTTACAAAAAATCTCTGAACTTTCTGCTGAAAATACCCGTTTGCGCGGTCTATTGGACACGCCACTGATCATTGATGGACGTATTGAAATTGCCGAGGTGATTGGCACCGATGCCGATCCATTACGGCATATTATCGTGATCAACCGGGGTTCGAATAACGAGCTGAAAGTCGGGCAAACGGTACTGGATGACAAGGGTATCATGGGGCAGATTATCAATGTCTATCCGCATAGTAGCCGGGTCATGCTGTTGTCTGATAAAGAACATTCACTGTCAGTGCGCCTGGAACATACCGGAATGCGTGCCATTGTTTCGGGCACGGGCGATCTGGGACGTTTAAAAATGGAATATGTACCGACCAGTGCTAACATCAAGGTTGGTGAAAAAGTCTATAGTTCGGGCTTGGGACAACATTTCCCGGCAGGTTATCTGGTAGGGCAGGTGTCTAAAGTACAACGGCATAATTCCGGTGAATTTGCCCAGATTGATGTCACGCCTGCAGCCCAACTGGCTGGTGGACATCATGTGGTGGTGTTATTTTCCGATTCATTAGCGATGGAGCAACCGCATGTCAATCGCTAAGATGAAATCCAGAAAGCATCGTGATCCTTTAATGGCTATTGTCATTTCGGTGATTGTGGCTTCTATTTTAATGGTCTATCCACTTTCCTATAATCTCTCGGGCTGGCGTCCGCTGTTTATGCTGATGATCATGCTTTTCTGGGTGCTGTGCCAGCCGACCTGGTGTGGGATCTGGTTTGCCTTTGGTACCGGTATTTTTATTGATCTGCTGCTGGATGCACCTTTGGGTCTGAATGCGCTGAGCTTTATCATTATTGCCTTTTTAGCCCGCTTTCTAACCCGTGAGCGCCGTATCCTGACCTTTAATAATCTCTGGGTGATTATGGGGCTGGCGATTGTCGCGCATCTGCTAATGATCTTTTTTTCCCAGATTGTGGCTGGCGTGCAATTTTCTTATGCAAGGCACTGGATTCCGATGCTGACCAGTATTCTGGTTTGGCCTGCTATTTATTATGTGCTCAAAAAATGGCGCGTATAATTCTTGCTTCGAGCTCACCCCGGCGCCGCGAGTTGTTACAGCAACTCGGGCTGAGCTTCGATATTCACAGCCCAGAAATTGACGAATCGGTACAAGCAGGCGAGTCGGTCGCAGCCTATGTTGAACGTCTGGCACGAGCCAAAGCAGATGCCGTGGCTGAGTATTATCCAGATGCCATCATCATTGCTGCGGATACCAGTCTGGGGGTGGATCAGGAGATTCTGGGTAAGCCTGAATCCAAACAACATGCGATTGAAATGTGGACAAAAATCTCCGGTCGATGGCATGATGTATATAGCGGTGTCTGTGTTCGTACAAAGCATGAAAAATACAGTATAGTGGTGCGCACACAGGTCGAATTTCAAATCCTGAGCGCTGCAGATATGGAAAGTTACTGGGCGACAGGTGAGCCACTGGGTAAAGCCGGGGCTTATGCGATTCAAGGAATTGCTGCACGTTATATTCCAAAAATACAGGGCAGTTATTCCAATGTGGTGGGCTTGCCCTTATATGAAACAGTACAGTTATTACAGACGGTTAAGGCACTAAATTAACTGCTGAAAAAAAATTCTTATAATGTTTTGAGTGTATTTATGTCTGACGAGTTGTTGATTAACGTCACGCCGATGGAATGTCGGGTCGCGTTAATTGAAAACGGCACGGTCAATGAGCTGTTTGTCGAGCGTACGGCCAAGCGTGGCCTGGTAGGGAATGTCTATAAAGGAAAAGTGGTGCGGGTCTTACCCGGCATGCAGGCTGCTTTCGTGGATATCGGACTTTCTCGTACTGCGTTTTTACATATCAATGATATGGTCTGGCCCCGCAATCAGCCAACCCCGAATGTCTTTGAGCTACTTCAACCGGGACAAGTCCTCACGGTTCAGGTGATGAAAGATATGCTTGGTACCAAAGGCGCACGCCTGTCTACCGATCTGTCGATTCCTTCGCGTTATTTGGTGCTGATGCCATATGGCAATCATATCGGTGTATCGCAACGGATTGAATCCGAGGAAGAGCGCAATCGCTTGCGTTCGATCATTGAGCGGATTCAGGCAGAACATAAGCTGCCAGGTTCAGTGATTGTACGTACTGCGGCAGAAGGGATTGAAGAAGAAGCCATTGCACAGGATATGGCTTATCTGGCCAAGCTTTGGGAATATATCCAGCGCAAGCAAAAGATTATTGCAGTACCGTCTTTGATCTTTGAAGAATTGCCTTTGCCGCAACGGGTGATTCGTGATCTGGCCAATGAAGAAACTGCTAAAATTTACGTGGATTCACGTGAAATTCATGCCAAGCTGCAGGAATTTGTCGAAGAATTTGTCCCGAATATGAAAGACCGTTTGCTGCATTATCCGGGCGAGCGGCCAATTTTTGACTTGTATAATGTCGAAGAAGACCTGCAAAAGGCATTGCAAACTCGTGTCGCATTGAAGTCCGGCGGCTATCTGATGATTGACCAGACTGAAGCCATGGCCACGATTGATGTCAATACTGGTTCTTATGTTGGTGGTCGTTCGCTGGAAGATACGGTTTTTAAAACCAATATGGAAGCGACCGATGTCATCGCACGTCAGTTACGGCTGCGTAATCTGGGCGGAATTATTATCATTGATTTCATTGATATGCAGGAAGCGCAGCATCGTGAAGAAGTAATGAAACAGTTTGAGCGCATGCTGGAACGTGACCATGCCAAGACCAAGATTACTCAGGTATCGGAACTGGGCCTGGTAGAAATGACCCGGAAACGCACCCGTGAGTCGCTGGAACATTTGCTCTGTGAATCTTGTCCGACCTGTCAGGGACGTGGTTATGTCAAAACAGCCGAGTCAGTATGTTACGAAATATTTAGGGAAATTCTGCGTTATGCCCGTGCTTATGAGTCACAGAGTGGCTTTACTGTCGTCGCGCATCCTGCTGTCATTGATCGATTATTGACGGCAGAAGCGCCTGCAGTCGCTGATCTAGAACATTTCATTAATCGTGTGATTAAGTTCCAAGTGGAAAATCTGTATACGCAAGAGCAATACGATATCATTCTCAGCTGAAATTGTAACAGAATATCGTTAAACACTTGTTACATCTGAAATTTTACAACCGGGCCTTTATTTACAATACTAGATGCATGAATTAGCCAAAGCCGTTTCTCCCAGTTTCAGGCTTAGCAAAAGGAGTGTGTGATGAGTATGAGTAAAGCAGTAATCCATAAAGGCCTAAAACACGTATTAGAACCAAAGACTGTACATGCGGGATATATCGTCGATGAGCGCGGTAATGAAGTTCAGATTACCGCGAGCATGATCCGTAACGTCTGCCATCAATTACTACAACAGTGCCGTACTATTAAAAGCTGATTATATTTGTGCATTGTTTTTAACTTGTCAAAAAATGATTTGGATAGACGTTTAAATAGAGAAGTCATCCAAAATTTCTAAAATAATTTAAAAAGATTCCAAAAAATAAAGAAAAGGGACCAGATCGGTCCCTTTATTCTGTGCTCAAAGACTGGCAAAAATGATCAGCACCTTTGGCAGCCCATCTATCTTATTTATTCATCCGCGGCTAGCTTACCGCCCGTAACTTTGGGACAGGTTCGCCATCTACAATAAGTTCAAAACGTTGAATTTCTTCTTCCAGATGCGTCAGCAAGTTCTGCATTTTCGGCAGAGCATTACGACATGCGGTCAAGCCGACTTCCAGTTTGTCTAGATAGCTGGTCATGGTGATATTCAAGGCCTGACCATCGAGTACGATAGAAGCCGGATAAAGTGCTTCAAGACGTGCACCATTCCAGTAAAGGGGTTCTTGTGGTCCAGGTACATTGGAAATAATTACGTTAAAAGCCTGACGTGTCGGCATTAAACCGGAGGCAATGTTCAGACCTGCTGCACCATAGACAAAGGCGCTATAGTTCAAAATCTGGTTGGCATTCATGCGTTTGAAGCGTTCTTTGGCACTCAGTACACTACGGCGTACGATCTTGAGACGTTCCAGCGGATCTTCTTTATGCGTGCCCAGATTGGCTAGAATCATGGTAATACGGTTGGATACATCCGAGTCATCACTGCGAACCGAAGCTGGAACCATGGCAATTAACGGTTTTTTCGGTAAGGCATTTTGCGATAATAAATATTCACGTAATGCACCTGAACAAATGGCCAAGACAATATCATTAATGGTCACGCCCAATGCCTTGGAAATATGACGTAAGCGTGAAAACTCGAAAGACTGTGCTGCAAAGCGACGTGAAGCACTGACGCGTTGATTCAGAATACTGCTTGGTGCCTGGAAGCTGGACACATAATCGGGATTACGTCCCATATCCTTCATGACAGTTTGCGACAGTTCATAAGCAACTCGTGGCGCACATTCCAGTTGCCCCTTAATGGTCTGCAGGACATTCTTAAACCTGTTAACTTTAGGTGCTTTCAGGCGTTTGGCACGTGGCCCTTCTACACACCACGGCGGTACAATACTCTTGGCATGGGGGTCAAATGAAAGTGATTTTTCGACCAGACGCATGCCGGCAATTCCATCCACCATGGCATGGTGAATTTTGAAATACATGGCAAAACGGTTACCTTCAATACCTTCAATGATATGACAGGTCCATAAAGGTTTGGCACGATCAATCAGGGCACTATGTTCTTGAGAAATATAGGTTAGCAATTCACGGATACGGCCCGGTTTTGGCAGGGCAATATGACGAAAATGATGATCTAAATCAAATTCTTGGTCTTCATCCCAAAACAGGCCGTTTAAATAATTGTTAAAAGGTGGGATAGGGGAGCATTTCGAATTTTGGATATCCGTGACTAGATCCTGAATAAAGGAAGCTGGCGCATTGTCGGGAATTTGGAATAAAAATAGTCCACCTACATGCATAGGCTGCTGCCGTTTCTCTAAAGTTAAGAAAATAAAATCAATTGGATGTAATGGACGCATAGCGTGGATTGCCTCACTGCATTCTCTATGGCTTTTTTGCTAAAAGGCCTTGTTAGAATTATTACTTTAGTTTTTAAAGTATATCTTTTTTAGCATATAAATGAACTGCTTTATCTTGCCTCAACTGTGAAAAAGTGGCTATTGACAAGAACAAAATATCTTCCTAAGTTTATGAAATGTGAAAATTTTAGTTTTAAAATAGTTTTCTAAAAATGGTATTCACTAGGCGAAGTGGAGTGTAACTTAATAATTATGTGTTATTAAAAGAATAGCATTGTGTTCAATTTCACATTTTATACAAATAAATCAATGAACTAAAATTTTATAAATTCTTTAATTAAAATAATATTATCCCGATAAAAGGTAATTTATATCTTGTCACTAAATGTAAAATTATCAATTAAAAAGACTATCTTTATTAAAAAATAGTCTTTCAATCAATAGGAACGATAAAACTTAACTTTATTTTTTTAGATTGCCAGCATGTAAGCCACATTCTTTATGGGTAGCTTCTTCCCACCACCAGCGGCCTTCGCGTTCATGCTGATTTGGCAGCACAGGGCGAGTACAAGGTTCACAGCCGATAGAAACAAAACCTTTTTCATGCAAGGCATTATAAGGGACTTCCATCATACGGATATAGCTCCAGACATCTGCACTGGACCAGTTGGCTAGAGGATTGTACTTGATCAACTGTTTTCCCGGACCGGAGAAACCTGAATCTGCCTGAACCACAGGAATTTCATTGCGTGTACCCGGACTTTGGTCTTTGCGCTGACCAGTAATCCAGCCATCCAGCGTCGCCAGTTTTTTACGTAGCGGTTGAACCTTGCGTATACCGCAACATTCCTGATGGCCATCTTCAAAGAAACTGAATAAACCTTTGGTGGTCACTAAATTTTGTACTGCATCCGTTTCAGGGAAGCAGATTTCAATCTCGATATTATAATGCTTACGCACTCGTTCAATAAACTGATACGTCTCTGCATGTAGACGGCCAGTATCCAGACTGAATACCCGGAACGGTTTACCGAGATGCGATGCCATATCAATCAATACAACATCTTCAGCACCAGAAAATGAAATCGCAATTTCACCTTGCTGGCCCAGTGCAAGTGCCAAAATTTCATTGGGCGATTTATCCGCATATTCAGATGCAAGCGCATCAATACGATCAATAGTAGGAATGATGGTCATGAGAGTCCTGGCGATATAGGCTTGGAAAGGACATGGCCTATATTAGTTAATTTCACATCTATTTTAATAGAATTGATTTAATTGACTTATCACTAAAAAATAAATACTTATTAAAAAAATAGATTTAAAAAAGTACAGTGCAAAATCTGTTTCTTCAGCTATGATAGTGCAAAATTTTTTCAATACAACTTAGAGGGAATGTTCATGGAAGTCGTATGTCTAGATTTAGAAGGTGTGTTGGTTCCAGAAATCTGGATTAACTTTGCCAAAAAAACCGGTATTAAAGAGCTTGAAGTGACGACTCGTGACATTCCTGACTATGATGTACTGATGACCCAACGTCTGAATATTTTAAAACAGCACGGTTTAGGCTTGAACGATATTCAGGAAGTGATTGCAGAAATGGGTCCATTCCCAGGAGCAAAAGAATTTGTGAAATGGGTGAGTACGCATTTTCAATTAATTATTCTTTCAGATACTTTCTATGAATTTGCACATCCATTGATGAAGCAACTGGATTGGCCGACGATTTTCTGTCATAAACTGGAAACGGATGAAGCGGGCATGATCTCAGCCTATAAACTTCGTCAGCCAGATCAAAAACGTCAGGCTGTTAAAGCACTGCATGGTTTGAATTTCCGTGTGATTGCGGCAGGGGATTCTTATAACGATACTACAATGTTAGGTGAGGCAGACCATGGTTTCCTATTTGATGCGCCTGAGAACGTGATTGCTGAATTCCCGCAATTCCCGCCAATTCGTGGTTATGATGCGTTAAAAGAAGCAATTCGTAATGCTTCAGTGCGTGATATCCCTGCTTAAAGAATTTAAGTAAATAAAAAGGCGCTATAAGCGCCTTTTTTATTGAATCTATCAAAAAATCAGAAGCGGTAACCGATTTTCATGCCATATGCGATTGCAGTGTTATCGGTGAACTCTCCTACAACATTAGGGCCTGCTTTAGCCTCAGCGTCACCTAACCACATATAGCGAACACCTGCTTGAATAAAGTAATTTTCGGCTGGGCTATATTGTCCACCTAAACCTACACCCCAGTAACCTTCGGTTGGTCCTAGTGTTGTTACAGGATTACCTGCACCTGAGTCATAACTTACTAAAGCAGAGCCAGACCATTTGTCGCTAAATTTACGGCCAACACCAACATTTGCAGACCATTGATCATCTGAGTAGTCAATCAAATTACTACCTGAGCGTAATTTTAATAAATTAGGTGTTACTGCAAATTGGCTCCAATTTACCCAGCGTACGTTAGCAAAGGCTAAAGTATTTGCTGCAATACCTGTTTGAAGATCTAAATTTACAGATTGAGGTGTTGTAGCTGTAACATCTGGTGAAAGAGGCGATGCAATAGTTCCAAATCCAAAACTCTCTGTTGAATTTGCCTCATGATCGATTTCTGAACGATAAGTAATAGCTGCTTTTAAAGCAATTTCAGGGATTTGATAAGCGAAACCAGCAAGCCAGCCCCAAGCTTCTTCTTCATCAAGTTTAATATCATAGCCCGAATTTCCATAAGCTGCACCTCGTAATGCAATTTTAGCTTCTACAGTTTGCCAAACAGGTCCAGCATAAAAATTCCAGTTTTCAGTTGGTTGATAACCGATTAAAGCTGTAAGGTTATTAGTTTTTACTTCTACTTGAGTGCTTTCTCGTTGAGTACTAAGAGGATTTACTTGTGAAAAACTTACATTATTTGTTGGATAAATTGAATCGGCACCATAAGGTTGATCATAAATCAGACCTAAAGATATTTTATCAGTTGCTTGAACTTTAATAGCAGCAGATGGAAAGTAGTAGTCTTCTGCCATGTCGCTGATAGATTCATTACCTAGTTGAGGAATAGATTTTCCAGATACGCTAGGATCAATCACAGTAATACCTGCTTCAGCATAATTACCCGGCTGTAAAAAAGCAGAAATAGATTGACCAGAACGGTCTAGGCCAGCTGCTTGAACTGCAGAAAGAGGTAAAGTGCTAAGTAAAATAGCAGAATAAATTTTATTGAGCTTCATGGTACGTTCCCTGATGCCATCTGTAACAAAAATGTGCAGGAAAAGTAACATAATTTTAAAAAGAGTAAATACTCAGCTCTGTTGAAGAAATGAACTAAGGCGGTTAAGGAAAGAGCTTGATTAGAGTTTTTATACTAATTTTATTGGTATAAATATATGAAAAATATCAGATTAAATTAACTTTAAATAATGTGAAAGGATTGAAGTTCTGTTAATTTTAATTGGTGCTAAAATAATCGAATGATATGCAAGTGAATAAAAATAGAGTAAAAAAGTTAAAAAAACCACCCGAAGGTGGTTTTTTTATTAAGGATATCTTAGAAACGGTAACCCATTTTTAAGCCATATGCCCATGCTTTATTGTCTTCAAATTCAGCGACGTATTCAGAACTACCAGCTTGCGCGCCTGTTTGTGCTTTTGCATCACCTAACATGAAGTATTTAACACCACCCGCGATGAAAGTAGCTGGTGTTGGACTGTACTGAAGACCTAAGCCTACATTCCAATAACCTTCAGTTGGACCAAGTGTAGATACAGGGTTACCTGCACCAGAGTCCCAACCTACAGATACGTTACCAGCCCATAGATCATTAAATTTACGACCCACACCTACAGTTGCTGAAATTTGGTCATCTTCATATTCAACAAGATTGAAGCCATCTGGGCGATCCACAATAGGGCCAACTGCTTCTGATATTAGACCAAATTTATAAGGTTGAATTGAGAATTTAGACCATTCAACCCAGCGAACATTCGCAAAAGCTACAGTATTCGCCATAATACCTGTTTGGAAATCAAGGTTTACAGACTGTGGAGTAGTAATTTTTGTCTCACCACTTGCTGCTGCAATAGCTGCTGCTGCTGCTGCCCCATTTGGGAGCAAAGCTAAAGCTGGTAAGGTTGGAATACTTTCATTCATATTAACATCATGGTCAATTTCAGAACGATAAGTAATAGATGCTTTTAATGCAATTTCAGGAATTTGGTAAGCAAGACCGGCTAACCAACCTACAGAACTATCTTCTGGAATAGACGTATCGTAACCATTGTATAAGCTGTAAGCCTGACCACGTAATGAAACATTACCTTTGATCGTTTGGTAAACTGCGCCACCGTAAATATTCCAATTCTCAGTTGGTTGGAAACCTGCAATAAATGATAAATTTTGAGTATCTACTTCTACGCTTGTACTACCAGTTCCTAATAAGCCGTTGACATCAGCTAAACCAGCATCTACGCGTGCAGTTACCCCTGCAAGTACACCAGCATCAATTTGTGCTCTTACTGCATCAACAGTATTATACGCATTTAAAGTCCCAGTATACTGTGCTTGACCAATTGGAGTGGTTAAGTCAACACCCTGCGCTTGTAAAGCCGCTCCAACTCTTTGCTCTGGAGTCAACGCATTAAAGTTGGTATTAATTGTATTTTGACGAATTCCTGCTAACGCGTCAGGAGCTAAAATTGTATTCGTAGAATCGGAAACAAATACGTTATTACCTGTATAGGTAGCATCTGCTCCAAACGGTTGGTCATATAAAATACCAACTGAAAATTTGCTGGTTGGCTGAAATTTTAAAGCAGCACTTGGAAAATAATAATCACCCGCCATATCACTAATATTACGGCGAGTATCACTTGTTCCAGCTTCTTTACCAGATACATCTGGGTCTAGGACAGAAATACCTGCTTCAAAGTAATTACCTGGTTGTAGGAAGGCTGCAATAGATTGGCCTGAACGATCTAAAGCTGCTGCAAAAGCACCCGTCATTGGTACAGTTGCAAGAATCATTGCAGTAGTTAATGTTTTTAATTTCATTTACGTCTTTCCTTGAGGTACAAATTTATATCTAGCGTTGTTGTTTGCACTTATTAAATTCTTGGAGATTTCGGGTATTTATCCGCAATCATTTGTTACTCCATGTGACAAAAATAGCACAATTAAAATAAGAGTAAATGCTCTAGAAAAAACTAATTAGTCTAAAAAAGCATCAAAATAGAGTTTTTACACCAAAAAATAGCCTCATTTTGAAATAAGTATTTGAAAGTAATAGAAATAAAATAATGAAGAAAAAATGATTTTTTGTATAAAAAATATTCTAAAAATATGAAGATTAACGCTAATTTTTTGAAGTATAGATCACATTTTGAAAGGATGGTGCGCCCTGCGGGACTCGAACCCACGTCGGTCGCTTAGGAGGCAACTGCTCTATCCAGTTAAGCTAAGGGCGCGAAAAGAAGGCTATTGTACTGTAAAAAATACAAAAAAAAGTTATTGCCGAAGCAATAACTTTTAAGGACTCATAGCTACAGGAGTTGTCTAGGTATTTTTAGGCTTAAGTAACTTAAACAGACCGAACATGACCACGATCCAAAGCGGGATCATCAAAATAGATTCCTGGAATCCTTGCGTCCACATGATGTAAAGAATCGTAAGAATAAAACCAAGAACCAGAATATTGCCCGCTGGAGACCACAGCGCAGGGAAGGAAGTCTTCTGTCCTAGCTTTTTCATGCTCTGAATGAACTTGAGATGGGTCAGCGTAATCATGGCCCAGTTCAATACCAATGCACCGACTACGATGTAAATCAGATGACTTAAGGCATCTTCAGGCACGAAGTAGTTGAGTAGCACACAGCCGAAAATCAGCACGGCAGAAAACAATACAGCAGGAATTGGCGTACCTTGCTTATTCACTTTCATGAAGACTTTAGGTGCATTTCCTTGTTGAGCCAGACCATAGAGCATACGGCTGTTGGCATACATACCACTGTTATACACAGATAGTGCTGCTGTCAGAATAATAAAGTTCAGCAAATGCGCTGCCCAGCCAATTCCCAATTGGCTGAAAATCATCACGAACGGACTTTTGTCCAGACCACCAAGCTCAAGCTGATTCCAAGGCACGAGTGACAACAGAATCGTCAAGGCACCAACATAGAAAATCAGAATACGGAAAACCACCTGATTAATGGCTTTCGGAATAGTTTTTTCCGGATTTTCAGCTTCTGCAGCCGCCATACCAATGAGTTCGATACCACCGAAGGCAAACATTAAGAATGCCAGCATGTAGAACAGACCTTCAAAACCATTCGGGAAGAAACCGCCCGCGGTCCAAAGGTTAGTAAAAGATGCGCCTGAAGAAGCATCAGCAGTCAGGATCAGATACAGGCCAAAGACAATCATCGAGATGACCGCAGTCACTTTAATGATGGAAAGCCAGAATTCTGATTCACCGTAGAATTTCACATTGCCGAGATTGACCAGTGTAATCACGATAAAGAAAAACAATACCGATGCCCAGGCTGGAATATGCGGCCACCAGTAGTTAATATATTTCGCAACCGCAGTAAGTTCGGTCATGGCCACCAGGATATACAAAATCCAGTAGTTCCAACCCGCAAGGAAACCAGGGAATTTGCCCCAGTATTTATAAGCAAAATGGCTGAATGAACCTGCGACAGGTTCATGAACAATCATCTCACCCAATTGACGCATGATTAAAAATGCAATCAGGCCCCCAATGGCATAGCCTAAAATAATAGAAGGACCCGCAGATTGGATCACCTGTGCGGAACCTAAGAATAAGCCTGTGCCAATTGCACCGCCCATGGCGATCAACTGAATATGACGGTTCTTTAAGCCACGCTGAAGTTGTGAAGACTCGTTATTCAAAGTGTTCAGCCCGACAATGGAAAATGATAAGTGGCTGATTGTAATTGATCAGACTAAAGAAGCCTAGTCCATCCTAAGAATGAAATATTGTTGAAGGAATGATAAAAAATATTCATATAAATAACTGAAATAAAATATAAATGAATCAATATATTAATTTTATTGAAAGTGTAACTGACGAGTTCTCTTTTTTCTTGGATAAAACACAAATGCCGTTTTTTTATACTAAGGTCTGGCAGTCAAGCAGTTCTGCTTTCAACATACTATACTTTGAATATAAATATTGAATAACCCGTACGAAAACAAAGACAAGTCAAAGGATGAAATAATTCATGAGTTTTGCCGCCCAAATCAAGATTCCTGCCACCTATATGCGTGGAGGCACCAGTAAAGGTGTTTTCTTTAAGCTGGATGACCTGCCTATAGCAGCACAACAGCCGGGCCGGATTCGTGATCAGCTTTTGCTGCGCGTGATTGGTAGTCCAGACCCTTATGGGAAGCAGATTGATGGTATGGGTGGTGCCAGTTCCAGTACTAGTAAAACGGTCATTCTGTCAAAAAGCCTGCACGCTGATCATGATGTCGATTATTTATTTGGTCAGGTGTCAATTGACCGTCCTTTTGTAGACTGGAGCGGTAACTGCGGCAATCTGACCGCGGCAGTGGGAGCATTTGCCATTTCCAATGGTCTGGTCGATGCCGAACGTATTCCTGAAAATGGGTTATGCACGGTACGGATCTGGCAGGCCAATATCCAGAAAGCCATTATTGCACATGTGCCGATGCAAGATGGTCAAGTGCAGGAATTGGGTGATTTTGAACTGGATGGCGTAACCTTTCCTGCGGCGGAAGTGCAGATCGAGTTTCTGGATCCAGCCGATGACGATGCTGAAGGTGGTTCGATGTTTCCGACAGGCAATCTGGTCGATACTTTGGAAGTGCCCAATATTGGCAGCTTCGAAGTGACCATGATTAATGCCGGCATTCCAACTGTATTTTTAAATGCGGGAGATCTCGGCTATAAGGGCACAGAGCTTCAGGATCATATCAATAATGACGTGGCAGCCCTGACAAAATTTGAGACAATTCGTGCCTATGCGGCGAAGCAGATGGGACTGATTCAGAATATTGCAGAAGCCGTAACCCGACAACACACGCCAAAAATTGCCTTTGTTGCACCACCGAGTAGCTATACCTCTTCAAGTGGCAAAACTGTCACTGAATCAGACACCGATATTCTGGTTCGTGCCTTGTCTATGGGTAAACTCCATCATGCCATGATGGGTACGGCTGCGGTGGCGATTGGTACAGCTGCAGCAATTCCCGGAACACTGGTGAACCGGGTCGCAGGCGGAGTAGAGCGTGAAGCGGTGCGTTTCGGTCATCCTTCCGGGACGTTGAGAGTCGGTGCACAAGCAAGTTTTGAAAATGGTGAGTGGAAAGTGAAAAAGGCCATCATGAGCCGGAGTGCCCGCGTCTTGATGGAAGGCTGGGTGCGCGTACCAGAAGATGTTCTCGTTTAAATGCTGTGCATACATTTAACCTGAATAAAACCACCGGTTCTGCGGTGGTTTTTTTATGGTTTAAAATCTCTGACTTGCTTATTTGATGTTGAATAGCAAATTTCAGCAGAACAATTCAATTTATGGCTGAAAATTCAAGGCATTTCTAGGTACAATGCCTGATCAGCGTACAGGCATTTATTCGCTTGTCATTTTATTCTTCTGGACTACGTATTCGAGGCGAATGTGTCATCTATCACTGACGTATCAACCCATGCACTCACTCAAGCACAACACCGCATTCAACAGGATTTATTGACCGCTCTGGAAGCCTTTGCTATTCCGGAACCTTTAAGGTCGGCAGTCCATCATGCTGTGATGCTTGGCGGTAAACGAGTACGTCCAGCACTATGCTATGCCACCGCCGCATTAAAACCCAACCAGAATAGCGCTGCAGTGCGCCGTGCAGCGGTTGCGATCGAGTTTATTCACTGCTATTCACTGGCCCATGATGATCTGCCGTGTATGGACAATGATTTGCTACGTCGTGGCCAGCCGACCTGCCATGTAGCTTATGGGGAAGATACAGCGTTGCTGGCAGGTGATATCCTGCAGTCTATGGCTTTTGAAACTTTGAGCAGTCGTCTGTTTGATCAGGGGCCAGCGGTAGAAGCTTCCATTGTACTGAAGCAGATGCAGATTCTGGCAACCGCTTCTTCGAAAATGGTGAATGGTCAGGTTTTAGATTTGCAGTCTGAAGGCAAGAAAATCGATCAGCAAGCACTGGAAAATATTCATCGCAATAAAACCGGTGCTTTGATTAGTGCCGCGATCATGATGGCGGCGGTGACTATTTTTGAGGGTACCGATCTGGCCATTCCTAAATTACGTGAGTTTGGACAGGCGATTGGTCTGGCCTTTCAGGTACAGGATGATATTTTGGATATTATTTCCGATACCGAAGTGTTGGGGAAAACAGCCGGCAAGGATGAACAGGTAGAAAAATCGACCTATCCGGCATTGATGGGTTTGGAGCAGGCCAAGGCCTATGCCCAGCAATTACATGATCAGGCGATCAATGCCTTGAACCATTTTGAAGGGGCGGAAGAGTTGAGGCAAATTACCCAGTTCCTGCTCACGCGCAAAAGCTGATTGAAAAATTATTTTTCTAAAAAAATTTAAAGGAACCGCATAAAAAAAGAGGACTTGAAGTCCTCTTTTTAGTTGATACAGAATTATTTGCTTTCGTTATACAGGCGTTCAGCTTCTTCAAAGCGATCGGTAATTTCTGCTGTTGGTGCTTTACCCATCAGGCTCACCACCACAATCGCCAGCATTGAACAGATAAAACCAGGAACGATTTCATACAGGCCAGTGTCAGCAAACAGGTTCTTCCAGAAAATAACTACGACTGCACCCACGATCATACCGGCCAGAGCACCATTCAAGGTCATGCGTTTCCAGAACAATGACAGGATAATCAGCGGACCAAAGGCGGCACCAAAACCTGCCCAGGCATAGGCCACTAGACCCAGAACTTTAGATTCAGGATTACCCGCCATCCAGATCGCCAGCAAGGCAATCAGTAGCACCATCAAACGGCCAACCCAGACCAGTTCTTTTTGTGAGGCATTTTTACGCAGGAAAGATTTATAGAAGTCTTCCGTTAGAGTACTTGAGCAGACCAATAGCTGACAGCTTAAAGTACTCATTACTGCGGCAAGAATGGCAGCAAGCACCACACCGGCAATCCATGGATTAAACAGGATTTTGGTCAGTTCCATAAATACCGTTTCAGGATTGGCATTCACTGCAGCGGCCAGTTCCGGATGCTGCTGGAAATAGGCGATCCCAAAGAAGCCGGCTGCGACTGCACCGCCAAGACATAGAATCATCCAGGTCATGCCAATACGGCGTGCATTTGGAATCGACTTGACCGAATCGGCTGCCATGAAGCGCACCAAAATATGCGGCTGGCCAAAGTAACCCAGACCCCAGGCGAGCAGAGAAATAATCGCAACAAAGCTCAGATCACCCAGAATATTCATTGCTTGAGGACGAGCAGCTTCCAGTGCCAAAGTTACCTGAGACATATCTGAAAATGCCATCAACGTCACGATTGGTGTCAGCAACAAGGCAAAGATCATCAGACCCGCCTGAATGGTATCGGTCCAGCTGACTGCCAGGAAGCCTCCAATAAATACATAGCTGATGGTGGCAATGGCACTGATCCAGAGTGCGGTACTGTAAGACATGTCGAACATGCTTTCAAACAGGCGTGCACCTGCGACCATGCCGGAAGCACAGTAAATCGCAAAGAAAATCAGAATCACGAAAGCCGAAACAATACGCAGGATTTTCTTCTGGTCGTTAAAACGATTCGAGAAATAATCCGGCAGGGTCAGGGCATTGTGCTGAACTTCGGTATGCACCCTCAGACGGCCAGCAACCAGCAGCCAGTTGAGCCAGGCACCAATAATCAGACCGATGGCAATCCACATCTCAGACAGGCCGGAAAGATAAATCGCACCGGGCAGGCCCATGAGGAGCCAGCCACTCATGTCGGAAGCCCCTGCAGAAAGTGCAGTTACGAAACTCCCTAAACGTCGGCCCCCTAAGATGTAATCGGAAAAGTTGCTTGTCGCGCGATAAGCCATCAGGCCGATCACCACCATTGCGACAATATAGAAAAGAAAAGTAATTAAGGTTGGATTTAGGGAGCTCATACGGTATCCATTTTTAAGTTGGACAGTAGATCGAAACAAGGAATAAGACAGCTGCGAAAAGCTTTAATCCGAAAGCCAGGCAACATCAAATCCAGTAGATTTCAAAAATAAACGCGAAATTTAACCATAAATTCACAATTTTTGCTGAGATTTTCTTGTGCGAATAAAAATAGGCAACCCTCAGGCTGCCTATATATAAAGTGAAAAGATCAATTAGTTAGGGCGACCCATAACACCACGGATCGTATTTAACACATCGGCTGGAAGTACTACCGTCTTGGCATTTGGCGATTTGGCCATATCCTGCATGGCTTTAATATACTGTTCACCGAGTAAATAGGCGACCGGAATTTCATTATCACCAATGGCGGAAGTCACCATGTCAATTGCACGTTGTGAAGACTCAGCCAGTACCACTTGTGCTTCGGCATCACGACGTGAGGCTTCCAGACGGCCATCTGCTTCCAGAATTGCAGCCTGTTTTTCACCATCAGCTTTGGTGACGGTTGCACGACGCTGACGTTCAGCAGCGGCCTGTTCTTCCATCGCTGTTTGCATAGTGATTGAAGGTTTAATATCCTGAATTTCTACAGTTTTTAAGGTAATACCCCAGTCCGAGATATCATCGGAAATACTGGATTTCAAGCGTGCCTTGATATGGTCACGTGAAGATAGCGCATCATCCAGATCCATTTCACCGACAATTGAACGTAGTGAGGTTTGAACCAGGTTCTGAATCGCCCAGGAATAGTTTTCAATCCCGTACACGGCTTTTTCTGGTGTGGTCAGGTTGATATAGGCCACGGCATTCATCAGCAAGACCGCGTTATCACGAGTAATCACTTCCTGTGAGGGAATATCCAGAACGATATCTTTGGTCGTGACTTTATAAGCGACTTCATCCACATAAGGAATAACAAAATTCAGGCCCGGATTTAGCGTGGTGTGGTATTTACCCAAACGCTGTACGATCCATTTGTAGCCTTGCGGTACAATCCGCACACCTTTAAAAATGGTAATCGCAACAAAGGCCAGAAACGCGATAACAATGATAGAACCACCAGACATAGCTTATTCACCTTATTGATTTTGATAATTCGTGCTGTGGGGTTGTACGACCAGGTCATTACCCAGAATATCCACGACGCGAACGCGGTCTCCGACCTGAACTGGGTCCAGAGTTCGGCATTCCCATTCATCTGAGCCTAAAACTGGCATCGGAAAGCGCACCCGGATTTGCCCATGATCCAGATTGGTCTGAATCACCATGCCCACCTGACCGATGGTCGCCTCACGCGAGAGACCGGCTTTGGTCTTGTCAGTGGAAAGTGGCTTGATAAACTTAAACCAGAGCAGCGTACACAGAACAGAAAGTACGATCCAGGTCAGGAGCTGGGTCGTCAGTCCCATCATCGGGAACATCCAGTACAGGACGCCAACCATGATGGCACCGATCCCGAACCAGAGGGCAGCAAATGCGGGCAGTAGTAATTCCGACAGAATCAGAAGAATGCCTAATACAAACCAGTGCCAAGGTTCAAGAACTAATTCCATATCGTGACCTATATCGCTAAGTATTTAATTAATCATCATCTTTATATGATTGATCTTCAATGTAGCAGATGCGGCTGCAGATGAATATAAAAAATTCGTGGATCAAAATTTTGCCTGACGTGGCGGTTTAAATGCCGCTGGCGACTGCTTAAAGTTGCTAATGGCTTTTTCAATAGTACGGATTTTTAGCTGAGCGGCCTTTTCACCTTCAAGAATGGTGGCATTGCTGGCTTTCAAGTCTAAAGTACCGATATGTCCAACTTTGGGTTGAATCACCACAGTGGCCTGACTCAACTCTTCATTAATACTTTGCTGTCCCATAATGTTCAGGGTCTGATCCAGTACGCCCCACATATTCAGAGCCTTATTACCATCCGGACGGGCAGAAATATCCACGGCAATCACAATATCAGCTCCCATATCTTTGGCGGTCTTGACCGGAATCGGACTGACCAGGCCGCCGTCGACATATTTGGTGCCGCCAATCACGGCAGGCACAAACACATTCGGAATACTACAGGACGCGCGAACTGCCTGTCCGGCATTGCCTTTAATAAAGTCAGCTTTACGGCCATTGTCCAGGCGAGTGGCGACTGCCGCAAAACGAATCGGGAACTGTTCAATCGGTTTGTTCGCTACATTCTTGTTGACGAAATCCTGCAATTTTTGTCCGGCAATAATCCCTTGCCGGTTCAAGGTTAAATCGCGGATATCGGATTCTTTAAAGTTCAGGGCAATCTGCTGTAACTGATAAGGCGATTTGCCACTGGCATACAGGCTGCCGACAAAACTGCCAGCACTGGTTCCGGTGACAATTTTCGGTTTGATGCCGTGTGATTCGAGCACTTTAATGACGCCAATATGGGCAAAACCTTTGGCACCGCCACCACCGAGGGCAATGGCGACGACAGGTTCACGGGCTTTTATTGGCGTGGCAGGCGTGGGTGTTTTAGTGGCTTTGTCACAGGCTGCAAGACTGAAACCAAGGCAGCCAATTAAGGCATAACGGGCTAATTTCATTATAAAAACTGGTGATTAAATCAACAAAATTTAGGCTATCACATCAAAAAAAGCCGTATTTGCCTAGTCTTTTTTCAAAAGCTTTTGTAACGGCTTGGCCACCCAGTCTGGATTTTTGGCCGAGAATTTACCTTGATAATGCTGATAAATCTGTTCCAGGTCGTATTCATAATCACCGGTCAGATGGTACACGCCCAGGATATGAATGGTCTTGATATCATAATCAAAAGAAAACATCACAATCGGCAAATGGGCTACCTTGGCAATATGATAAAAACCGCTGCGAATTTTATCTGGTGCCTTACGTGAACCTTCCGGTGCCATACCGACCCAGATCTGTTCTGATTTTTCAATGATGTCTACAATCTGTCGGGTATGACCTTGCGGACTATCGCGCACCACCGGAACTACACCAATCCATTCCAGAACCGGCTTCAGCGGTGTGCGGAACAGGCTGTCTTTACCGAAAATCGTAATCTGAATACCGAGACCAAGCAGGGCATTAAAACCCAGCCATGCATCAATATTGGAGGTGTGCGGGGAAATAATCGCCACAGCTTTAGGTAAGTCTGGAAATTCGCCTTCCAGACGCCAGCCTTGGGCCAAAAAAAGTCCGGCTCAGCTTGCTGCCGCGGGCTGGCACATGCGGCGGGAGTAGGGGAAAACGTATTTGGGCCATTGCTTCTGTCTCGTCCTGAAACTAATTTTTCTTTATTTTTTATTATATTAGACTGTTGTAAAATCCGGATCATTGGCAAAATGTATAGCATCTCAAATGCTGGTGATGCATTTTCACCTTAAGGACTTAGCCTAAATATGCGGAATACCTATATTTTACTGTTTTCGCTGTATTGGGCACAGGGGCTTCCGGTCGGGTTTATGACGCATGCCTTGCCAGTCATTCTGCGAGCTGAAGGGGTATCGCTGGCGCATATCGGGGGCTTTGGTCTGTTAATGCTGCCTTGGTCGATTAAAATATTCTGGGCACCTTTAGTTGATCGGCATGGATCGAGCGCCAAAGGTCATTACCGTAGCTGGATTATTCCCTTGCAATGGCTGTCAGTTGCTGTATTGATTGGGCTCTCATTTCTACCGATTCAGGCCTTGAATCAGCCGCTGTATTTACTACTGTTTTTTATCACGCTTTTATTGATGAATGGTATTGGCGCCACGCAGGATATTGCCACCGATGCATTGGCAGTCAATATTCTGAAAAATGAGCAGCAACACTGGGGCAATACCTTTCAGGTGATTGGTTCGCGTCTGGGATTCATTGTCGGAGGCGGGGCCATATTATGGCTGCTCGATCTGCTGCAATGGCAAAGTACCTTTCTGTTGCTGGCTGTGCTGGTTTTTCTTAATACTTTACCCATTTTATTTTTTAGAGAACCTCAGCATTCAAAAACTATCACGCCAGCTGATAAAGGGCCTGCACTCAGCAATATAAAAACCTATTTTCAATACTTCTGGTCGGATTCAACCTTGGCTGCCTGGTTACTGGTTTTACTGACTTTTAAAGTTGTCGACGGTTTATCCGGGCCTTTGTTAAAACCTTTAATGGTAGATCTCGGACTGAGCTTTAGCCAGATTGGTCTTTATGTCACGATGCTGGGAGCATTGGCTGCCTTGATTGGGGCCGGACTGGCGGGTTGGTGCCTGAAATACTGGTCGCGTAGCTGGAGTTTACTGATTTTTTCAGTTCTAAAAATCATGACTCTAATTGCCTATGCCTGGTTAGCGGCACAGTATGAAACGCAAAGCAAAGTAGAGAACTGGATCATTTATTTCATCAATGCGGCCGAAGATATGATCTCTGCCATGCTTTTGGTGGTCATGTTGACCTTGGTCATGCAATACAGCCGTAAGCATCTGGCAGGGACAGATTTTACCTTTCAGGTTGCTCTGATGGCCACGGTGAGTGGGGGACTTTATAGCCTGAGTGGCATTTTTGGAGATGCTTTAGGCTATCAAAATTATCTGAATCTGATCGTGATCGTGGCAATTTTCAGTCTAATTCCAATTTTCCGATGGATGAAAGTTGCAGAAAAAGTATAAAATTTCTAAATAATCAACTGTTTGGTTAAATGTTAGCCTAAAGTACTAAATAGAATATATAAATATTAATTTAATAATTTTGTAATATAAGCGCCGTGTGTATTATTTGTTACAAAATAAATTAAGGATTTTTTTGATGAAAACTAAGTTAGCAACAGCAATTGCATTCAGCCTTTTGGCGGGGACAACTTTTGCAGCACCAACTTTCTATGGTGAGATTGATGCGTCAGTAGATTATTTACCTGAAGATAATGCTTCACCGGTATCTGACAAAGATGTAATTGAACTAAGTTCAAATAGCTCATTCGTTGGTTTAAAAGGGGATGAAAAGTTAACGGATCGTCTAAGTGCAATTTATGCAATTGAATGGGCTTTTAACTCTGATGGTGAAGGCGATGACTGGTCTAAACGCAACCGTTTTGTTGGTTTAAAAGATGCAAAACTTGGTACTTTAAAAATTGGTGCACATGACACTCCATTAAAACAATTGTCTAGCCCGGTAGATACCTTCAATAACTATGTAGGTAACCGTGCTGATGTAAGTGGTATTTTCACTGGTGAAAGCCGAGTAGCGAATGCTGTAGTGTATGAAGCTCCAGCTATTGCCTTGCCTCAAGGTGCTATTAAAGTGAATGCTCTATTGGCAACTGGTGAAAATTCAGGAATTAAATCTGATAAAGGTGTAGTTAAAACTGCAAATCGTGGTTTAGGTGATGCTTGGTCTGCTTCTGTAGTATATGACAGCCCAGTAGTTGTAGCAGGTGTTGCTTATGACAAAGCAATTCCGACTAACTTCTTAGGGCGCGGTTTTGATAATGCTTCTGCTCCAGAAGTAACGGGCGGTACTTTATTTGCTGCTGCAAATACCATTCGTGCAATTGGCCGTGTAAATCTAGATGATGGTTTAGCGCTTAAAGCTCTTTATCAAACATCAGAAGTTGAAAATGTAGCAGGAAATGTAGCTGGAGCAGCTAATATTGATGATGCTCAAGGTTGGTTAATTGGTGCTGAATATAATCTTCCAAATGCAAAAGCTTGGACAGTTAAAGGTCAATATAGCCAAAACACTACAAGCTTCAAAGATAATACTGCCGATTATGAAGCACAGCAGATCTTTGTTGGTGCAGATTACGCATTTAGTAAACAAGTGAAAGCATATGGTTATGCCGGTTATCTAACACTTGAGCGTGGTTCTTTAGAAACTAAACAACCAGTAGTTGGTACAGGTGTTGAATACAAATTCTAATTTAGATTTTGTACTCTAAGAAAAGGCGATGCTTTGGCATCGCTTTTTTTATGCTTAAAACAACAAAACTTAGCAATTTTATGTCTGATCTAACAAGTTTCGGACTGTTAACATGATTGAAAGTTTCAGCACTTCGTTTTAAAAATTATGCCTATTCAAGCTGTTTTATTTGACCTCGACAATACCTTGACCCATCGTGATCTGACGACACAAGCCTATAGCCGTTATCTGGCAGAATATTATGCTCCAGCATTGGCACAGGTCGATTCAGATAAAATTATCGAGATTGTAAGACGCATTGATAATGGCGGTTATCCTAAAAAGGAACTGCTGACGCATGGCAGTATTGGTGCTTCGGCTGCCCATGCCTTATTGCAGGAACTCAGCTGGTTAAATCCTCCGAGCATAGAGGAACTGGCCCAGTTCTGGTTTAGCCAGTTTGGCCGTTTCGCTGTGGAAATGCCACAAGCAACACAAGTATTAACGCAGCTGAAAGATCAGGGTTATCAGCTAGCCATTGTTTCCAATGGCGGACATGACACCCGTTTAAATACGATTCGGGGTTTGGGTATTGAACCTTATTTTGATGAGATCATCAGTTCGGGGTTGGTGGGTTTTAACAAACCACAGCCGGAAATATTCCAGATCACGACAGAGCGTCTAGGCGTGCAGCCTGCACAGTGCCTGTATATTGGCGACCATCCCATTAATGATGTACAAGGAGCTACAGAGGCCGGAATGCATGCATTATGGATGCAAGGCTTTCATGCCGATGCCGAACATATCCGATATAAAATTCAGCAACTGCCGGAAATTTTTGCGCATTTGCAGTTACTGAATCAGACTTAAGTTATTCTTAAACAGTCAATCGTTTCGGCCCATTGCGAAGAATCACAGCGCGGACATTGCTGGTCGGCATGTGAAAGGGTTTGTACCTGTCCACAGTAAATGCAGGCATATAATTGCCCGGCCTTGACCTGTTGGACTATAGAGCAGGTTTTAGGAAAAAGTGGCAGCCCAGGCCGAACCTCATCCGATTTGAAAAACAGGATACTGAACTTACCGTCAGTTTCCAGTAAACCGGTGCGTACCTGACCCAGATGTTCTACGCCTTGCTGGCGCATTTCGGCAAAGAATTCATCATGTGACATCTTACCTTTTTTAATTTCTTCAACGACCAGCACGCCATCTTCTACGATATAAATCGGTTTACCTTCCAGTAGGTCTTCAAACCACTGATATTTCATCATGAGCCAGGTGGTCAGGCGGTACATGATAATAATCACCGACATCACCAGAACTGCCTGAATCAGGGGAATATCTTCAGTAAACATCGGGTCGCCGGCAATCGAACCCAAGCTCAAAATGATAGCGACTTCGAAGATAGAAAGTTGACGTACCCCACGTTTTCCGGTCAGACGCAAAAACAGGATAATCATCGTGTACATCAGGGCACAACGCAGCAAAATTTCTGCGGTAAACTCCCAGGTGGTGTCATTTATAAATATGGTCGCCCAGTCCATTTAAATTCTTTATCCTCATTTTTCTCTTTGGCTCGAGTCTAGCAATATCAGTATTTTATTTGCTGCTGTGTTTATGTAAGTTTATGAATAAAGGTAGATTCTATTTAAAAAAGAAGCTTGAACTTAAAAATCTAGCTATTTGATCTATTGAAAATAAGATAGAGATTTCATGTAAATAATGCATAAAAAATCAGCAGATTAAATTTGAAGAAGATCACATTCTCTACTGTCTATTTTTAAATCTATAAAAGTATTATCCATTTGAAATTTATCAATATATATTCTGAATAATGTGTTTTGAATAATTAGGAGTGTTTAGAAATTTGTAAGCAAATCACTTCATCTTTATAAAAATCTGTAGTTTGTGGCCTGAAAAATAGAGTGATTACACTACTTTAATAAACTGTTTTTAAATTAGAAATTGTGATTTTGACTTCCAACAAGGGATGTATTGTGAAAAGAATATTCACGCTTTTAACGGTTATGGGTTTAAGTACAGCGGTCTGGGCAGATGCGGATTGGGATTATACTCAGCCTGAGCAATGGTCGACTTTGAGCCAGAAATATTCGGCCTGTAATGGTCTGAACCAGTCACCAATCAATATTGAGAAAACAGTGAAAGCAGAACTGGAGCCGCTTAAGTTCAGCTATAACACCATGATTCATGCGATCGAAAATAAAGGTCATACTGTTCAGGTGGATTTTGCGCAAGGTGGTGAATTGCAGCTGGATGGCGATACCTTTGTACTGAAGCAGTTTCATTTGCATAGTCCGAGTGAAAACCTGATTAAAGGCAAAAGCTATCCACTGGAAATCCACTTTGTCCATGCCAATGCCAAAGGTGAGCTGGCTGTCGTGGGGATGATGTTCGAGCAGGGTGCAGAAAGCCAGATGCTCAAACGCATGTGGAACCGTTTGCCAAAAAAGCAGGGTGAGAAAGTAGTTTTAAAGACCCCACAACCTGTGAATGCAATGTTGCCTAAGAATCTGGATTATTACCGCTTTAGCGGCTCGCTGACCACACCTCCGTGTTCGGAAGGCGTACGCTGGCTGATTCTGAAAGATATTCAGCAGGCTTCTGCCAAGCAGATTTCGGAATTTGCCAAATTGATGGGGCATCCGAACAACCGCCCGGTGCAGTCATTGAATGGCCGAGTGGTTCTGGAATAATCAATATGAGAGCGAAAAAGCAGACTTTGGTCTGCTTTTTTTAATTCTGATACAAATTTCGAAAGGGCACACTGAAAAGGACTTTGTGACGAAAGCTGAAAGATTTAATATGGATATTATTTCTTCTTTGACCTTCTCCTGCCATGCTCTTTGACTTGAAAACTATGATTCAGCCATTCACAACCCTTTCGCCACAGCAGAAGAAGCTGGATCATCTGATTAATAAAATCGAGCAACAGAAACAGGAATTACAACAATGGCAACAGGCTGAAGAAGAGCTGCAGCAATATACGCATAAAACCTTCATGCCGCTCTACCATGAATTGCATGGCGTACTGTTCAAGCAGCTGGAACAGCTCTGGAAGCACATGCAGGAAACTACATTTTCCAAAGCAGAACTGGTGGTGCTGGATGAAAAGATTCAGTACCTTGCAAATTATCTAAAAGACTCTCAGGCGATGTCGGTGCAACAAGCCCATAAGGTGAATGAAATCTTCACTTATTATCAGCAACGTGCCGAACATGCCCAATTCAGAAAAAGCCAAAAGAAAGTAAATGAACTGGAAACATTTTTTAAGAATGAGCATCCCTCAGATCTTGCAGATGTAGAAGTATTTGAAGAATGGGAATCAGATCATTTTCAGCAGGCACGTGAGCAGGCCAGATTAAAACGCCAGCAGGAAAAACAGGAACAGGCAGCAGCGATGGCAGAGCAGTCATTGAAAACCGTTTATTTAAAAATTGCTGCCATCATTCACCCTGACCGTGAAGTGAATGATGTCAAAAAAATCAAGAAAACTGAATTATTGCAACGTGCCAACGAGGCGTATGCAGAGCAGGACCTGTTTACGTTACTAAGAATGCAACTACAAATTGAACAAGATCAGGATGTTTCACAAAAAGGTTTAAGTGCAGAGCAACTCAAGTTTTATCAACTCGCTTTGGATGCACAGAGTCAGAAATTACAAGATCAGATCGATGTATTGATACATAGATTAGTCTGGTCACAAAAAACCAGAATTGCAGTAAAAAAGGCGAAAGGCAAAGTTCAGATTGCTGACCTGTATAAGCAAATCGATGAAGATACTTCAGCCATCAAACAGCAGATTAAAGTAGAAAAAGAACGCCTGATGTATATCAAAAAGATAAGTGGCTTGGAGATGTTTTTAAGGCATGGGATGCTTTAATCTCTTATTCGTATAATAACTCTAGATGTAATAATGAAAATTCCCTCTCCTGTTAGGAGATGAGCATCCTCAGAATATATTCTGAGTGCGCAAGGGTGAGGGCTATTTTAAGATTCACCTCTCCCTAATCCTCTCCCAGAGGGAGAGGGAGTCGTAACTGATTAGATGCCATCAATTAATTTAATAATGAACGTTCCCTCTCCTTTTAGGAGAGGGCTAGGGAGAGGTTATAAAATTTGATAATCTAAAGAAAATAATAAAAACATAAGCCTATGAATAAAAAATTCGATCCCCAACTATTACAATTTGCCAAATCCATGCGCCACACCACCACCGATGCTGAAAACTTGATGTGGCAACTGCTTCGTGCCAAACGTTTTATGAATCTGAAATTCCGTCGTCAGCACGTGATTGCACCATACATTTTGGATTTTTACTGTCATGAAATTGGTTTAGTCATTGAGCTGGATGGCAGTCAGCATGGAACAGATGATGCGATTGAATACGATGTTGAACGAACCAAGTTTTTAGAGGCTGTGGGTTTAACTGTTGTACGGTACTGGAATCATGATGTGTTGGGGCGGATGGATGTTGTTTTAGAAAACTTATGGTCAGTATGTGATGATTTGAAAGAGAATAAATAATGGAAAATCCCCTCTCCCTCAGGGAGAGGGCTAGGGTGAGGGCAGAATTTATAATGAAAGAAATTTAAAACACCTCTCCCTAACCCTCTCCTGAGAGGAGAGGGAATTCCATTGTGAAATCCATGCAGACACTAAATCAAATGGCGCTCCATCTCCCTGTGGGAAAGGGCTGGGGTGAGGGTTTAAAGTATAAAAATAGAGTGAATGAAATGCTTCAAAATGATATAAAACATATAATTAGAAAATATTATTTTGAGGGTGCTGTGAATTCAAAAGTAGAGGTTAAAACTAAAGATGATCATGGACATTGGTATGACAATAATATTGATCCTTATAAAGGATTAGCAGAAATTATTGCTGTAACGCTAAAAAATTCTTTAGTCTCACAACAAATTAGTTTTGTAGATGTACCTTATCGGTCAAAAACTAAGAAAAGTTTTTTGAAAAAAATTGAAGATAAATTAACAGAAAAATATTATAGCCCTGAGTTTATGACGGACTTGGCAGGTATTCGTGTTATTACTTTGATTGAATCAGATGTACAAAAAGTTTGTAATCTTATCGAATCAATGTTTAACGTGCATGAAGCTGATAGTGTGAATAAGTCTGAAAAATTGGGTGATGAAAAAGTTGGTTATCGCTCAGTTCATTTTGTATGTGATGTGGGGCGAGAGAGAGAAAAATTACCTGAGTTTTCTGCATATAAAGGATTGTGTTTTGAAACCCAAGTGAGAACAGCACTAGAGCATGCATGGGCTGAAATTGAACACGACCGTGGTTATAAATTAGGAGGTAAGCTTCCTTCACACCTTAATAGACGTTTTAAGCTACTTTCAGGTTTACTTGAGTCAGCAGATTTGGAATTTAATAGGTTAACTGAAGAAATTGAAGTGTATGCAAAGAAATTAGATGAAAGTATTAAACAAGATAAATTGGATTATGAGTTAACAAGTATTGGCTTAAAAACCTTATTAAATGATAAATGTAAAAAATATATCGATGTTAAGTTTGATGTTTTGAATAATTCGCATATTGATTTAGCTGTTGAAGAGTTAAGTCTATTTGGGATAAATAGTCTTAGTGAATTAGATTCATTAATAACACAATATACAACTAAATATAAATTTAGTGATACCCATACTATTATTGGTTTTGTACGATTTTTAATGATGTTTATTGATGTTAATAAATATTTTGAAAAAGTTTATAAAAAATCTGGGGATGTATGGGGCGGTTTTTTAAATGATCATATTACTTTTTTTGAGCAAAAGTATTCTAGACAAGAATTTGAAGAATTGCTTAAGAAATATGATATAGCTATTCTTAAATTATAAAAAAACCCCTCACTAAGAGGGGATTTTTTGAATCAAATTACAGCCTTAAAGCGCCGCAATTTGCTCCATATTCGCTTTAATTTTCGCTAACTGATCCGCAAACTCAGCAAGTTTCACTTTCTCGCCTTCAACCACAGCCGCAGGGGCTTTCGCCACAAAACCTTCATTGCTAAGTTTAGTTGCAATTTGGTCATGCTGCTTTTGAACCTTGTCTAAGTCTTTTTGCAAACGACCCAATTCTGCTTTCGGGTCAATTAAGCCCTTCATTGGAACGTAAACAGATACGTGACCCACTACAGAAGAAGAAGACAATGGCGGTTGTTCACCATCTGCCAAGAAGGTAATACTCTCAACTTTCGCCAATGCTTTAAACAACGGCTCAATACGAGAAATTTGTGCTTTTTCTGCTTCAGTCGTGTTCTGTAAAAGCACAGGTAATAAGCGTGCATTACCTAGACCCATCTCACCACGAATGTTACGCACCGCACCAATCAAACCTTGTAGCCATTGCATATCTGCTTCGGCTTGTTCGTTAATTTTGGCCTCATCTGCAACAGGGTAGTTTGCCAACATAATGGTTTCGCCACCCAAGCCAATCATTGGCGCAAGGGTTTGCCAAATTTCTTCTGTCAAGTACGGCATGATTGGGTGAGCAAGACGTAAAGAAGCTTCCATCACCGCAAGCAATACACGACGCACTTCGGCTTTACGCTCTTCAGAAACAGATTCATCATTCAGAACAGGTTTGGTCAGCTCTACATACCAGTCGCAGTATTCATTCCAGATAAAGTCATAAATCGCTTGGGCAGCCAAGTCTAAACGGTAAGTTGCAAACGCTTGATGAACAGCTTGCTCTGCCTTTTGTAAACGGCTCACAATCCACTGTTCAGGCAATTCCCAAAGGTCTTGACGTGCTTCTTGACCAACCGTTTGACCTTCAACATTCATCAATACAAAACGGGTTGCATTCCAAATTTTGTTGGCAAAGTTACGATAACCTTCCACACGTTTCATATCGAACTTGATGTCACGACCTGTGTTTGCCAGTGCACAGAAAGTAAAACGAACTGCATCTGTACCATAAGCTTGAATTCCTTCTGGGAATTCTTTACGGGTCGATTTTTCAATTTTTGCCGCTTGTTTCGGGTTCATCAAACCAGTTGTACGTTTTTGCACCAAAGTTTCAAGATCAACACCATCAATCAAGTCTAATGGGTCAAGCACGTTGCCCTTAGACTTCGACATTTTTTGACCTTCGCTGTCACGTACTAAACCATGAACGTAAACTGTTTTGAATGGTACTTGTGGCGTGCCATCTTCATTCTTCATGAAGTGCATGGTCATCATGATCATACGCGCCACCCAGAAGAAGATGATGTCAAAACCTGTCACCAAGACATCTGTTGGATGGAAGGTGTTTAAGAAGTAGTTGGCTTTGTCTTTTTCAGCATCGCCTGTCCAGCCTAAAGTTGAGAATGTCCACAGACCTGATGAGAACCATGTATCGAGTACGTCTTCGTCTTGGTTCAATTCAACGTCAGCGGGGATGTTGTTTTTCGCACGAACTTCTGCTTCGTCACGACCAACAAATACGTTACCTTCAGCATCGTACCAAGCGGGAATACGATGCCCCCACCACAATTGACGCGAAATACACCAATCTTGAATGTTGTTCATCCACGCCATGTACATATTGCTGTACTGTTCAGGCACGAACTTGATGCGACCATCTTTCACTGCTTCAATTGCAGGCTGCGCCAACGGTGCAATTTTGACATACCATTGATCTGTCAATAATGGCTCAACAATCACGCCCGAACGGTCACCGCGAGGTGGTTTTAGCGTGTACGGTTGGATCTGATCTAACCAGCCTTCAGCTTCCGCTTGCTCAACCAGTTTCTTACGTGCTTCAAAACGCTCTAAACCGATGTAATCTGCTGGTGCAGGGATGGTTTTAGAAATCTGCTCACCGGCTTTTTCGATATATTCAAACTCAGCCAACACTTCAGCATTTTTGTTGAAAATGTTGATGATTGGCAATTCGCAACGTTTACCCACTTCATAGTCATTGAAGTCGTGTGCAGGGGTGATTTTTACACAGCCTGTACCGAATTCTTTGTCTACATATTCGTCTTTTACGATTGGAACTGCACGACCTGTGATTGGTAAGATTATATTTTTACCTACTAGATCAGCATAACGTTCATCATCCAGTGCAACCGCAACCGCAGTATCACCCAATAATGTTTCAGGACGCGTCGTTGCAACTACGATGTGATCTTTACCATCGTGGGTGCGGAGTGACTTATCTTCAAAGAAATATTTGAAGTGCCACAATGAACCTGCTTCTTCTTTATCAGACTCAACTTCCAGGTCAGAAAGGGCAGTTTGCAGTTTTGGATCCCAGTTCACCAGACGTTTGCCGCGGTAGATCAGGCCTTCTTCGTGAAGTTTTACAAACACTTCTTTTACTGCGTTTGATAAACCATCATCCATCGTGAAGCGTTCACGTGACCAGTCAACCGAAGAACCTAAGCGACGGATTTGACGGGTAATGTTACCGCCAGACTGTTCTTTCCATTCCCAGACTTTTTCGATGAACTTTTCACGACCCAGGTCATGACGGCTAATCCCTTGTGCACCCAGCTGACGCTCAACCACCATTTGCGTTGCAATACCTGCGTGGTCAGTACCCGGTTGCCAAAGCGTATTTTTACCAGACATACGGTTGAAACGCGTCAAGGCATCCATGATGGCATTGTTGAAACCATGACCCATGTGCAGGCTACCAGTGACGTTTGGTGGCGGAATCATGATACAGAAAGATTCGCCTTTTTCAGACGGCTTAAAGTAACCACGCTCTTCCCAAGTTTGGTACCATTTTTTCTCGATCTCGGTCGGATCGTAGGTTGTCGCGATATTTTGCGCTGAGTCAGTCATAGTCTAAACAGATCAAAAGTGAATGAAAAATTGGATCTATTGTAGCAAAAAAAATAGTGCATGCGGCAGCTTAACCAAATGCAAACTTTAGCCAATTGGCATGTATAGCAACTCATCGTATGATAGATTGATAAAAAAACGCGACTCATCGCAGCATATCAAAAAGGATAATAAGATGAGCTATAACATTTCCCTGAAGCTTCAACCCGAAACCCATCAGCGCTTTAAAGACCTTCATTCCAGATTAAATGCCGGCGAGCGAGACAGTCTTGCCAGACCCTTAGGTGAAAATCTGGCCGATATGGCCTGTGAAATTATTGACCAGATTTTTGGTCAGGTGGTGCAGTTGGCCAATTCACCGGACAGCGAGTCCGAAAAAGTGATTCAGCAGATTATGCATAACACCCGTAAATATATGCCGTGGTCGGTTTCGTTGTTTGGCAATGAGCGTCTGATGCCTATGGTGAACTATTTGCATCGCATGACCTATGAGCATCAAGGTGATGCTTTTGTTCGATATCCGGTGGAAAAATTGCTGGTGATGGAGTTGCTCGGCTGTATTGACCAGATGAAAAATGGTAATCATCAATATGTATCACCCGCTTTAAAAGCCTTTACTCAGGTGGTCGATCAAGGGGTGACACATCTGATCCGTGAACCGAAAAAAATGTTGAAATTTAATGTGGTGGTCGATAAAACCTTGAATGGGGTGATTCATTTAACCACCCAGTTAGGCTATAAACGTTTTGACAAGCTCGGTAGCATCTATGATGCCGATACGATGAGTTATTATTTTGAGCATTTGCTGGCATTTCTGGAAGATGAAATGCCGTACCATATTCATTAAAACAAGGGAAACAGGATTTCATGGCGAAAGTTGAAGACTTAAATGGAAAAGTGGTCTGGATTACCGGCGCATCTTCAGGGATTGGCAAGGCGATTGCCCAGCAATGTGCTGCACTTGGGGCACAGGTGGTACTGACTGCACGCCGAGAGGAAGAACTGGAAAATGTTCGCCAAAGTCTCACCAATCCGGATCAGCATATTTCAGTCATTGCCGATATCACAGATGAAAGCCAGGTTCGTCATGCCTATGAACAGGTTTTGCAACAAAAAGGCCGGATTGACTGGTTGATTAATAATGCAGGACTCAGTCAACGTGCCCTGATTCAGCACACCACCATGCAGGCTGAACGCGCTATTATGGAAGTCGATTATTTCTCGCAGGTATTTCTCACCAAAATGGTATTGCCGACCTTTCTGGCACAAAAATCAGGTCGTATCGTGTTTATTTCCAGTGTGGCAGGTTTGCTTGGCACCCAGTATCGCGCCTCCTATTCAGCAGCCAAAGCAGCGATTCATATGTGGGCCAATAGTTTACGTGCTGAAGTTGCTGATCAGGGCGTTCAGGTCTCAGTGATATTCCCGGGCTTTGTTCAAACCAATGTGTCGTTTAATGCTTTAAATGGGGAAGGCAAGCCACAAGCCAAGCAGGATGAAGCGATTGAAAATGGTCTGTCGGCAGAAGATTTTGCCCGTCAAAGCGTACAAGCCTTGCAGTGCGGCGAAGAATATATCGTGATTGGCGGAAAGAAAGAAAAACTTGGTGTGCTAGTTTCACGTATTTCCCCCAAGGTGCTGTACAAAATGATTCGCAAGACCAAGGTGAAATAAGAGATTTAAAGTTTTATCAAATTCAGGCAATTTTCTCTTGAGCGAATTGAACCTGATTACGGCCCATCTGTTTGGCCTGATACATGGCATGATCAGCCGCTAAAGTGGCTTCTTTAATCTGATTAGGATGATTGAAGAAGCTGACTCCGATACTGATAGTCAGGTAAATATGCTGCTGTTCATGATGTAATGGGGTTTCTTCAAGCTGCAACCGGATCCGTTCAGCAATTTTAAAGGCGGCATCTTTTTGAATGTCATGCAAGACGAGCAGAAACTCTTCACCACCAATACGTGACACTTGGTCTTTGTCCCGAATATTGGCTTTAAATATCTGACTGATATGTTGTAAAACCAGATCACCGACCTGATGTCCATAACGATCATTAACGGCTTTGAAATGATCTAGATCTGCCATCAAAACTGCATGCTGTAAGGCGGGATTGGGATCTATTTTTTGAATATAGGCTTCAAAGCCACGACGGTTTAATAATCCGGTCAGCGGGTCGTGATGGCGCTCCCGTTGCAACTTTCGCACCAGATCCAAAATTGCACAGCCAATGAATAAACCTAAAAAGATCAGATCAATCAGCAGCAGGAGCAGCTGCGTAAATGCCCATGCCGGTTCGTAATGGGCGACAAATCCCTGATCCTCAAGTAAAACAGAGAATAGCAAGGCACGACCCATGATGATGAACGCGGTCGCGAGGGTAAAAATTTTCAGGTAACTGTCGATACGTAAGCGTGTACTCGTCCGAATAAAGGCAATCGGGCGGTGCAAATAAATTGCCGCAGTAATGCTACCAATAATCAGCAAACGGGCAGTCTGGTCAGCAGTCACTTGGGTAAAGTAGTAAATGCCAAACGCACCCAAGGCAATCAGGTAAATATAGTTTGGCCATACATAGTCGATTTTTAAACGCTCATAAATGGCTTTGCTGTGAAAGGTACAGGACAAGAAGTAAAGAGCAGCAATGAAACTGGAGATTTCAATTAAAACTGCTGCAGATAAAACGGTATTGAGTAATATCGTTACGCCAATCAGAATCAGTGCATAAGCATAAGATCTTAAATAATTAGGTAAGCCTTTATAATAGGAAATACTCAGCGTGATGATCCCCAGGCTCGACATGATGCTGGGCACGAGTAGACTGTAAAAATTCAAATCCGGGATCAGCGTGTTAGATTATAATGTGAGCAGGTGGGTGAATAATATCATTTATTGCGATGAAAAATATAAATAAAATGGATAATCAAACTAATCGAAATGACCTGTTGAACCGCTCGATATTTTATAAAAACTCAAAAAAATAATATTAAAATTCCTCTCACGCCTGATGATCATGGAGCTGAAAAGGCATTTGTTTTAGTCCAAATCGATGGACGTATTTATAAAATGCTACCAATTTGGACTTGTAGTTTTATCCTGAAAATTTAAGGTGGAAACAGGATGAAAATATAAAGGATCTATCTGAATGAAAACCCCGGTGCCCGATTATCTCCAGCATGTATTAACGGTCTGTCATGATAATGATCAGGGCGCTTTGGCTGACTATATCCCTGAACTGGCAGCGGTAGATCCAAACAAGTTCGCTTTGGCGCTGACCACGGTGGATGGCACGATTTATTCCACGGGAGATGATGAAACCGAATTTACCATGCAGTCGATGTCCAAGCCTTTTGCCTATGCCTTGGCATTGCAGCATTTGGGAATTCCAGCAGTACTGGAAAAGGTCGGCGTTGAACCTTCAGGAGAGGCTTTTAATCAGATTTCACTGGATAAAGAAACTAATCTTCCCAAAAATCCAATGATTAACTCGGGTGCGATCACCACGCATTCTTTGATTCCGGTACAAAAAGGCATTTCACGTGCGGAATACTTACGCCGTTTTTTAAGTGAGCTAGCAGGACGTCAACTGGAATTCGACAAGCAGGTGTATAAGTCAGAAGTCAAAACTGCATTCCGGAACCTGTCGATTGGCTATATGCTGCGTACCGTAGGTGTGCTGGATTCGGATCCGGTAGAAATCGTCAATGGATATATCAAGCAATGTGCGATTAAGGTGACGGTCAAAGATCTGGCAAATATCTGTAGTGTGCTCGCCAATGGCGGTGTTCAGGCCAAAACTGGTAAACAGTTGCTGGAGCGTGATGTGGTGCGTCAAGTGCTCAGTGTGATGATGACCTGTGGCATGTATGATGCGGCGGGTGACTGGCTGACGACGGTGGGCATTCCTGCCAAAAGTGGTGTGTCGGGCGGAATTATCGGGGTATTGCCTGGACAAGTGGGAATTGTAGTTTTTTCTCCTAAAATTGATGAGCATGGGCATAGTGTACGTGGCGTGGATATTTTTGAGCGTTTGTCGCGGGACATGGGCTTGCATCTGATGGAAGGGACGCCATCGGCACAGACCATTTTGCAAAGTCGTTATACTGTAGGTAAGAACAATGACATTGTCGTGTATGAGCTGCGCGGTGTATTGCAATTTACAGAATCCGAAATGTTGCTGCGAATTTTGCAGGATGAGCCAGACGCTCAAACACGTATAGTCATAGACCTGACCAATTTGACTTTGATTCATGATGTGGGTGCACGCATGTTATTTGAAGGTGTCAAACGTTTACAAGCGAATGGGCACAAAGTGGTGGTCATTGACTCAGAAGGCGTATTGGGTGAGGAACAGGTGAAAGGCAATAAGCGGGTAGTGGTGACAGAAGAGTTAGAGCGCTATTTAGAGAAGTTTAGTTAAGCCATACTTATAGGGATGAGTATGCCTTTCATTATTTGTGCTTTTAAACTTACTCAGTAGAAGAAATGAAATATAAAAAAGCCCCGAACAGTGTCGAGGCTCTTTTCAAATCTTGAAAAGTTTATTTAATATGCTCGGCAATGTCCGTAAAGATCACGCCTAAGCCATGTGCACCAGCATCTGGATAACCTAAGCTACGATCACCGACTGTACCGGCACGGCCCATACGCGCTACGATGTCTTTGGTAGATTCTGCACCTTTTACCGCAGCCTCTGCACCCAAGACAAAGTTTTCTTTAAACGTCTTGTCGGTATTGGCTGACCAAGAGTCTGCGCAAGGTACAAGTGCATCAATCAGGGTTTTGTCACCGACCACAGCACCACGACCAAATGAACGCTCACCAGTCACTTGAATACCTTTAACCGCAGCTTGCAGCATCTCGGCAAAATCTGCCACGCTTAGGGTTTGTTTGCCCTGAATGGCTTTGCTGGCTGAACGGAAAGCAGAACCCCAAATTGGCCCTGACGCACCGCCACAATGTTCCATAATAATCATGGAACTATTCAGCAGGAATTCATCCATGTGCTGCGCTTGAATCAGGCTTTGCCATTCGCGTTTCAGTTGTTTAAAGCCTTTGGCGACGCTCATACCAAAATCGCCGTCACCTGCATGGGCATCCAGCTCGCAGAATGGCACTTCGTTTTTGATGATGCAGGCCGCCATCACATCGACCACATAACGCATGTTTTCAATCGTGAATTGCTCGTTCTGAATTTCAGCATGTTCTGCTTGGGTTTCAACTTCGGTATTGGCGGTTTGTTTTGCTGCTGCATCTTGTGCTGCAAATTCAAATGGTAGTGCAGGTGAGCCATCAAGCTTTAAGGCAGGGGTATTGGCTTCCGCATCCAGATAGGTTTTCAGTTCATCATCCACAGCAAGTAATGAGACCGATGCACCATTCATGTCGATACTGGTCATGTAGTTGCCAACAAATGTACGGTAAATCTTGATGCCTTTACGTGCCAGATGTTCGCATACATCATTGTTAAATACATACAGTTCTTGCATTGGTGTTGAACCAAAGCCATTCACCAACAACGCAACTTCTTGCATGTCAGGACGGTCAAGAAATAAGTCATCGACCATACGTTGTGCCATTTCTTTCGATGGCAGGATTTTTTCACGACGAATGCCGGGTTCACCGTGGATGCCGACGCCGTATTCCATTTCATCATTCGCCAAGGTGAAGGTGGGTGTGCCTTTGGCAGGAACGGTACAAGAGGTAAAGGCAAAACCAAGGCTAATCACGTTATCTGCTGTTTTTTGAGCCAGCTCTTTCACGCGAGCAAGTTCATAACCTTTAGAGGCAGCAGCACCGGCAATTTTATGCACGAAGATGGTACCAGCAACACCACGACGACCAACCGTATAGAGGCTGTCTTTAACGGCAATATCATCCGCCACTTTGACGTAATCCACTTTAATGCCATCTTCCGCAGCCAAAGCTGCACCATTCTGGAAATTCATCATATCGCCAGAATAGTTTTTGATGATCATCAGCACGCCTTTGTCTGTTGCCACATGTTGCAGGGCTTTGTAGACCTGAATTTGAGAAGGTGATGCAAATACGTCACCGCATACGGCCGCGTCTAACATGCCTGTACCGACAAAACCTGCATGTGCAGGTTCGTGACCACTACCACCGCCACTGATCAGTGCCACGTTATTGTGTTTTTGTTTACGTGAAATGATTTTATGGGATTCGGTAAATTGCAGTTCAGGGTGGGCAAGGACAAAACCTTTGCACATTTCGACAACCAGATTTTCTGGGTTGTTGATGAGTTTTTTCATGGAGGAAGGCCTTCACGTATTCTGAGAGATGTCTAAAGTCTTATTATTATGGAAATGTTTGAAATTTGCTGACTTAAAAGTGTAAAAACAGATGATTTTGGGGTAAGCGGTTAGAAAAGGGGCTAAATTTGGTATATAAGTTAATTTATATGAATCCCCCTAAATCCCCCTTTGATAAAGGGGGATTTGTCAGGTGATTAAATAAATTTCGTGACAGTTCCTTCCTTTTTTTAAGGGTGAGAAGCAATGCTTCGCAAGGAGGAATTAAAAAAGAGAATAAAAAATGAAACCCTACAATAAACATCTAAAATCAAGCCTCGCGTATTTTACGCAATTATATGACCGAGATAGAAAAACTATTGTGGTCTCGAATTCGCAATAAGCAAATTTTAGATTTGTAGTTCTATCGACAAAAGCCGATTTTGAATTACATCGTGGATTTTTACTGTCCTGTTACCAATTAGGTGATTGAGTGAGTAATGAATGAGGTCGAAGTATCATTCTAAGATGATGAAAAATAAACAATTAGGTATGTTTTGAATTTATGTAGATAAGTTGTTGATTTAAATATAAAATACAATAAATTTTAGGTGGCTAAGGTTGCTTTATGAGTGTCATGGTTGAAAATAATCCAATATTAAATATTACATCACTATTTATTAGATCTCTTGCGAAAGTAAAAAATTGTTTATACTAGCCCCATGAAATATGAAAATTTAACTCGATTTAATGATGGGGAATTTAAACGA
>NZ_JAMXXL010000028.1:0-32409 GCF_024129685.1 Acinetobacter lwoffii
AACCAGTAATTCAGATTATTTTTAAACTTATCAAATAAAACCCAACTCAATCAAACTTAACTAAGTCACTGTTTTATCAGAAGTTTTAATCCTCATCACCGCCGATGGATGTGCATTCTACAGGATTCCCAACCCAATACAACCCTTATTTTTAAATAATTCAGCAAAATCATCACGATTGTTTATTTATTCTACAAAAATCGCGCTTTTCTTCATTTCTTGAGCATTAAAGGGACTGAATTGGATAAATGACTTAATCTTTTTTCAGTTTTATTCTGTTCTTGAAAGCGTAAAGGCCGGCAATCTATGTATTCACAATAACCCCCTTCCCCATTTTCGGTTTCTTCATTTATTTTCACTTGATAACTAAAACTTCCTACATAGCCCGCTGCCAGGCCAAATTTAAAATCTCCACGACTTTGACCTTGTACCCAGATACAAGTACCGTCTGCATTTTCATAACACCATTCAAATTCGCGCGGCAAATACATACTTTGCCGATTGGGTGTCGTGACACACGGATAAACACGATGAACTTTAAAATAAACTTTTCGATCGAACATTTGGGTCCGCATGTTTTTTAAATCACGGAGATATATCCGCGACTGAACAATACGATTAAAACCATCCCGAATCTGCGCCAACAACAGTTGCCTGTTTTCACTGAGATTAATAATTTGATAAGTCAGGAAGGCCAAAGGTAGATAAGGAAAGTTAAAACTCCGCGCGTATTCAAAGCTTCCAAGACCATCGATCGTATATTGCTGCGCTTTATAGCTCACCGTTCCCTGACAATGACATAGCAAAGACCAGTGATCTGCCAAGGAAAACCGCATTTGGGTAAAATGAGAAATCAGTTGAGTGATTTGAATATTTAAATCAAAACTGAGTTCCGAGTCAGAACGCTGCAAACGAAAATTTGGAAAACTTCCGCTCAATTGCTCACGATCCAGAAACTGAAACAGACCTGATCTAAAATGACAGTCCTGCTTGACCGAATAGTGATGCAATTGTCCCACCATATGTGGGCTCGAACTGCAAATCACGGTGGCGGTGTCTAAGGCTGTGGTTTCGATTGCACTCGGGTTTGCCAGCATGGGTGCATTGGGTTGCCCGATAATACTCATAAAGTTTAAATAATAGAGCGGTGCCGGAAGCCCGGGGATCATCAAACCTTGATGAATAATTTTATATTTTGAGGTAGGACCATGATAGGCGGGATAGCGCGAAACAGCAGGAGTCTGATTTAGCTGTTTCGAACAATCTAGAAAATCTTGAAGAAACCGCATCTCAGACTCCTTATATTTTTATAATGTACTCGATCTTTTTGCCATAAAGGTGGTTACAAAACCAGACAAGGCATAGAGAATAGAAATGACCAGAATGCCGACAGGAATATTATAAGTCATCGCCGCAAAGACGAATACGGCAATTGGTAGGACAAAAAATGGAACCCGTTTCCGCTCTACCGTTTTGAATGAATAATATTTGATATTGGAAATCATCAACAAGCCTACCGCAATGATGACCACTGCATTAATGACCTGAAGAGAAGGTTCACGAATATCAAAGATTTCTGGAAAATCCAGACCGACCCAGACCAGTGACACAATCATGATGGCAGCTAGAGGACTTGCCACACCGATAAAATAACGTTTATCGACCACACCAATCTGTACATTGAAACGTGCCAGACGGAAAGCAGCACATGCGGTATAAACAAAACAAGCCGCCAGACCAATACGGCCCAAATCACTCAAGCCCCAGCTATACATCAAAATAGCGGGAGCCACACCAAAAGCCAGCATGTCAGAAAGCGAGTCAAACTGTTCGCCGAAAGGACTTTGTGCACCAATGGCACGTGCCACACGGCCATCTAGTCCATCCAGTAATGCCGCAATAAAGATCGCATAAATAGCTTGCTGAAAATCACCATTCATACTGGCAATAATCGAGTAGAAACCTGACAACAACGCTGCGGTTGTAATCAGGTTCGGCCATAGATAGATGCCTCGACGCTTAACTTTTTGCCCTTCCTGGGTATGCTCCTCTTCTTCCACCTCGAAGGTGATGCCATCAAAAGGCACTTCGGTTGAAGAGTCGCGTTCCGGTTTGCTTATATTTGTCATTCTTGTCGATCCTAGCTATGACCTGATCTTTAAAAAAATTACTCGCCCACTAACCAGCGAACTGCAGCGTGACCACCATTTTCACTCATGCGAAGATGCGGGAATAACCACTGTAGTGCTTCATCTGCATCTTCAGAGAATTTCCAAGGCGGGTTAATCACCAGCAAACCACAACCGTTCAAGCCCACTGGAGTATCATCCGGCCATACACAGACTTCACAAACCAGTTGACGGCGGATACCGGTCTTGAACATTTTCTTCTCAAAGCGTTCAATCATGGCACGGTCTTTAATGGGATACCAAACGGCGAATACACCTGTCGGCCATTTCTTATAAGCAGCAACTAGCAGTTCGACCAACTGCGGGAAATCTTTACGCTCCAGCTCATACGGTGGATCGATCATCACCAGACCACGTTTTTCTTTTGGTGGAATGACTGCTAAAAGACCTTCGTATGCATCACGCTCATGCAAACCTGCACGCTTGTCAAAAATATTATGACGAAGTTGCTGGAACACATCACGCTGCATTTCAAAAATGGTCGCTTTATCAATCTCACGCATGCCTTCTAGCGCAAACCACGGTGAACCCGGATAAGCACCCTTACCAAAGTTTTCACGCATATTTTCAACAATTTTCAAATATTGTTGTACGCCTTCAGGTGCATTACGCTTGATCGAATCATCAAGCTTAACCAGACGATGAATACCGTTTAAAAACTCACCTGATTTTTGCGCTTCGGCAGTCGACAAATCATACTTACCTGCACCACCATGTGTATCTACATAGCGATAAGGTTTGTCTTTTGCATTCAGTCGAGTCAACAACTGAAGCAATAAAACGTGCTTCATGACATCGGCAAAGTTGCCTGCGTGGTAAGAGTGACGGTAATTCATGTTTCAATTATTCCTAAGATCAATTGCTATTTTAACATGAAAAACTATTTCGTTCAGAAACGATTATTGCACTAAAATAGCGGACCTTTTTTTACCACACTATCGAGAATTGAAAAAATGGAAGCAGTTATCATCCCAGGGGATTGGAATGTTGATCAAATCTTAGATGATTTAGATCAACATGGCTTTAGTATTGTTGACGATGCTTACTCTAGCGAATATCAACATGCAGTGAGTCAAGAATGCTTAAGCCACTTAAACGAATTTCGTAATGCAGCCATTCAAAATGGTGTAGTTAACAACATCCGTAGTGATCATATTCTTTGGTTACAACCTGAATTTCAAATTTCCCACCTACACATCCAAACACTTCAACAATTTTCCCAAATTTTAAACCGCGCGTTTTATTTAGGCATCAAAGATGTCGAAGCGCATTTCGCTTGCTATCACGCGGGTGAGTTCTATGCCCTGCACCGTGACAACCCCCAAAGTAAAAATGGCCGGATGATTTCCAGTGTGTATTATTTACATGACCAATGGCAGAAGGACTGGGGCGGTGAACTGCGCCTGCAGGATAAACAGGGCCAGTGGCATATTATCCAGCCAAAACCAAACCGAATGGCGCTGTTCCAGAGCGATTTATTACATGAAGTTTTAATCTCTAAACAGCAACGTCTATCTATTACCGCCTGGCTAAGAAGTGATACCTCACTGCTCTAAGACGCGCTGCCGCTTTAAATTTTAATTTTTAACCTCATATAGCCATTATTGAGAAATGAGGATTGCGTTGATGCGATTAACAACCAAACAGATTATTCAACGTCTGGGTGAAACTGACCAATTGTATTTAAAAGGCAATACGCCGGAATTAACGCTTGAACGCGCTGATCTTCGTTTACAGCTGGTGACTTTAAGTGAACTGCGTCAGGAACAGCGACATTTCCTGCAAGAAGCCGTAGTGTTGCTGGAACAAGGCCGGGTAGAATTTGAAGAAATGCCGCTGCGCATGTATATCAACCTATCTTTGCATCTAGCCAAGGCCTATATGATGTTCTTTGAATTGACTAAAGAGCACCATTTTGCCCTGATTACCCAGCAAATTTTAAAGCCAATGGCCAGTTATGAGCATGGTGATATTTATTTCTTCCTGGCCTATGCCAGTGCCAGTAAAAATGAGCCAGCCCTGACTCGCCACTGGTTAGGTAAGTACACCAACACTGCCGAATTTGAGCTGGAATTATTACAGCAGCATCATGCATTTAATGATTATCGTCAGCACGAATGGTTTAACAAAATATTAAAAAGCAAAATGCATTAAGCCAAAGAATAAAACGCCTCAGATGAGGCGTTTTTTAATGCAAGTTATATCGTCTTACTCTAAATACCAGAAGAACACAGGAAAAATGATCAAGCAGGTTGACGTCTATAAGCGTCCATGTGCAGTTGCTGATTCAGTTCATCGACCCAAATTGCCCAATCATCATCCTGTACCAGATGGCTGATTAATAAAGAACGTTGGGCTTTATTCCAGAACGGTGCATCGTGCAAGGACAGCCCTGCTGGCAGTTGATGGGTACGTACATACAATTCAATAGCCGCAGGACTATTGGCGAGACCGAGCTGAGAAAACAAGAGCTCTAAGGATGGTTGGTTCTTTGCGAGCATCGCGCCCTCCTTATATCAGATAAATTGTAATTATTTATAGATCTAACTTATAAGATAAGGCAAAAAAAACCTAGTCATTTGACTAGGTTTGTTGTTTCTTTTTGTACGAATGCATTTAAACGCTTTGTTTGTCGCTTTCCACATGTAAAAGCTGATTTAACTTGTCAATAATGACAATCCACTCATCATCTTGGTGCCAATGTTCACGAAGGAAGGCACTTTGTCCCTCACTCCAGAATTCGGCATCTGGCAATGCGACTTCAGATGGTAATTGATGGGTATCGGTAAACTGAGTAATTGAGGCTTCATCAGAAGGCAAACCCAATTGTTCAAATAATAATTCTAAAGTTAACTGTTGTTCCGTAAGCATAAATAGACTCCATCGTAGTATTAAATTATGAGCGTGTCGAGACTAGAATTCTTAGGTTGATTTATGGCTGGGTACGTCACAGGAACCTGAACCCTCTGCCTCAATGTGTAATTGTTCATTCAACACATCAACAAAAATGGCCCAGTCATCATCTTTTTTCCAGTGACTGATCAGAAAGTCATGCTGTGATTTACTCCAAAAAGGAGCTTTATGCAGTGGCACATCCATACCAATTTGATGCGTGCTAATAAACTCGTCAATCGCTTCCGGACTCGAATCCAGACCCAATTGTTCAAAGAAAAGTTCGAAGGTGGCGCGTTGCTCTAACATCTGAACCTCCATCTTTTTATCTATAATCTTGTTTCTACCTTAGAGGGCTCATAGCGAAAACTCAGTTGTCTCTCCTTCACAGCTTGTTATTTTTTGTTGATTAAAGTGAGTGATATAAAAAAAGCACCCCAAATGGAGTGCTTTTTCAACTTAATCTGAAAAGATCAAATTATTTAAGCATGTCAGCAATTGCTGCGCGCTCTTCTTCAAGTTCATTCAACGTGAAGTTGATACGCTCTTGACTAAATTCGTCGATTTCTAGACCTTGAACGATTTTGTATTCACCGTTTTCAGTCGTTACAGGGAAACCGAACATTACGCCTTCAGGAATACCGTAAGAACCGTCAGAAGGAATACCCATCGTTACCCATTCGCCGTTTGTACCAAGAGCCCAATCGCGCATATGGTCGATTGCAGCGTTAGCAGCAGAAGCAGCAGAAGACAAACCACGTGCTTCGATGATCGCAGCACCACGTTTACCAACAGTCGGAAGGAATGTATTTGCATTCCATTCTTGGTCGTTGATCATGTCTTTAACGCTTTCGCCGTTAATTGTTGCAAAACGGTAGTCAGCATACATAGTTGGAGAGTGGTTACCCCAAACTGTAAGATTTTTGATGTCTTTAACCGCTTTACCAGTTTTAGCAGCAATTTGAGATGCAGCACGGTTGTGGTCAAGACGTAACATTGCAGTGAAGTTTTTCGCTGGGAGATCTGGAGCAGATTTCATTGCGATGTAAGCATTCGTGTTTGCAGGGTTACCAACAACTAGAACTTTAACGTCACGGCTCGCCACTTCGTTCAATGCTTGACCTTGACCAATGAAGATTTCACCGTTCACTTTAAGCAGGTCAGCACGTTCCATACCTGGACCACGTGGACGTGAACCAACTAGAAGCGCGTAGTCAGCATCTTTAAATGCAACTTTAGGATCATCAGTACCGATCATGTCTTCTAGTAATGGGAATGCACAATCTTGAAGCTCCATCATTACGCCTTTAAGCGCTTGCTGAGCTTTCTCAAAAGGAACTTCGAGCAATTGCAAAATCACTGGTTGATCTTTACCTAGCATTTCGCCGCTTGCGATACGGAATAATAGGCTGTAACCAATTTGACCTGCAGCGCCAGTAACGGCAACACGAACTGCTTGCTTCATCTAATTATCTCCAATTGAGGATATTCAATGCGATTAAATAGTTAGTATTTAATCTAATAATCGTAAACGCGAAAGATTGTACTCCAATCCTTTGCCAGATGCATATAAAAGAGGACGGATTTCACCTAAAGTCTGATAGGAAATATAAATTAAATCGGCAAAAAAGCTCAGTATGTTCCTTTTATCGTGACAGTTTTTGGGCATGTATTAATAATGTTGGCAGGACAGGATTTGTAATTGCCATTGGGACGATAACAGACCTTGATCGAGGTAAGCACGCTGGCTGACTGGGTCTGCTGGCAGTTGAATCGCAAGGCATTACCCGGTAATTGCGGATTAATTTTCAGAAATTTGGCCCGCAGCGTATCGACAGAAATCGTAAGATTTTCCTGTTCCGTCAGTTCCGCAGGAACTTTGAGACGATCTGCATAATTGATAATCGTCCGGAAATACTGACTGGCATTCATCGGCACGCAGCCACCGATATTACGCCATAAAATTGTCCGGGTATTGTCATCCGGCATAATCCTGGCCACCACCTTGGACTGCAGTGGTGACAGTTTCGCGGAGCTATTGGTCGTACAATTTTGTGATGTGGTCTGAGGATATAAGCCGGAGATATTCAGCGAATAACCTTCCAGGCATTTTCGTTTCTTGGCATATTCCGGGTACAAGCTACATAAGGCCGGGACCATTTGTACATCCATGACATAGTCTGTCGGCGCAGCAAACGCTGCCGGACTGCTGGCCAAAAATACAAGCGCAACCGATCCAGCCCAGACTCGACGATCCTTCATTATTTTCATGAATAAATCACCATCCCCCAATAATTTTAATTTTATTGTGTATTACGTAATGGTATCAGTTGCATGCGTTTACCTACTGACTGTGCCCCCTGTCCTAACAAGATACCGTAATGCGTGGCATTGGTCATGACATGTTTCACATAATCTCGGGTTTCGAGTAAAGGAATACTTTCAGTATATTGATCTGCGGCAATCCCCTGAAATTCTGGCTGCCAGCGACGGGCACGGTTTGGACCGGCATTATAGCCTGCCGTTGCCAGAACCGGACTATCGCTAAGCTGACGCTGAATCGTAGATAAATAGAATGTTCCGTAGCGAATATTGGTATTCATATCGGTGAGTGCTGCCGGATTATAAGCCTCACCCATTTGACGCGCCACCAACTTGGCCGTATCCGGCATAATCTGCATTAGACCACCCGCCCCGACATGTGAACGTGCGACGGTATTGAAACGACTTTCTTGACGCATCAAACCATAGGCCCAGGCCGGATCAATCCCCCCATTGCGACTATGGCTGACCACGTAATTCTGATGTGGCATTGGATAACGATAGTTATAATTATGTTTGTTCGCGGTACGGTCAGCGGCATAAATGGCACGATCATACCAGCCCATATCCATGGCACGTTTTGCCGCGGCCAGCAACAGGTCATCATCCTTCTTTAGATAAGCCTGACGCACTGCCCAGTTCCATTCCCGGTTAATATAGTTCTCCGGGGCGCTGATATTACGTAGCGTGAAAGCACGGCGGAAATGAATATCCTGTTCCAAACGTTGCAGGGCCTGATTGGATGGCTGCGCTGGATTTGGTGTACTCGCAGTCACCTGCCCCAGCTTGTCGCGTGCCAAAAGATTGTGATAGTCATCTCCGGTCGCCAGCTTACGATAAATACTTTCTGCTGCCTGTTTGGAAGCACGGTCAGCACGTTGTTCGCTGGCACGTGCCAGCCAGTATTGCCAGCGATCTTCCTGCTTCTGGTTGACGCTCATGCTGTCAATCGCACGGATCAGGCTTTCCCATGCACTAAAACGAATTGCCTGACGCGCATAAATCTCGGCTTCTTCCGGGCTAAATGGCAGGCCATAGCTGGCATCTAGCGCATTTAACACTTCACGGTTGAAGTTGTTTTTCATCACTGTGGTACCACCGATATAACCGACAGCACGATATAAGGCGCGTTGTACCTGTACTGGTGTACCTTCGGCAGTCCGTTTGACGATAGACAAAGCTGAGTCCAAATCGCTATCGGCCAGACGTCCCAGCGCATAAATCAGATAGGCATGCTCCGCCGCAGTACTTTTAGGCGCAGACCACAAATAATTAGTGGGATTGGCCTGAATCGAATTCAGTTGTGCCAGAGACAGATTTAGACCAATGCCTTGCGCTGTCGCAATGGCCTGACCTGACTGTCCGGCACGAAGTTGTCCCCAGAGTCGCTGCTGACGGTCTTCTGCCGTCATAAGTGGACTGGATAGCATCATCCGGCCCAAACCGGTACAAGATTCAGGCTGGCTATTGGTAGTTAACCAGACTTCTTTAAACTCGGCATAGACCAGTTCATCGCCAGCTTTGGCGCGCACTTGTGCCACTGCACAGGCTTCGGCAGGATCAGCATTGGTTACATAAGGCAATACCGGTTGGGCATTGCTAAAATCTGCCATTTTTACTTTTTCTTCGACATAGTCCGCTGCCAACTTTTCAGCCATCGCAGATTGAGGGTAACGCTGGGCAAAGCTGATAATCTGGCTAACAGGCTGCATGGCAAGATTCTGGTTTAAAATCCAGTATTCCGGATAATAGCCCAAGGCATCATTCTGCATAGACAGACGATATTGTTGTAACAGTTCAGTATTACCTGCATTGGCTGCACGCAAGGCATCATTAAATTGTTCTTCTGCTGCCTGTGTACTCGCTGAACAGATACATGCCACACTTAAAGTAATTAATTTATAGTATTTATACATAATTTTAGTGTGTTTCAACATCCCTTTGCCTTCTATCATCGGTTTTGTGCTTTGCCCATGTTGCATATCATAAGAGCTAGTTTGAAGATTATAACCAACTCTATTGTTCAGTTATGTAACCTTATGATTAAGCAATATTAATCTACAGACAATTTTTGCCCATAAATCAATATTTTTCCACAGTTAATTTGAACTATAAGTTTAAGCGACTTTCCTGCTAAAATATGCGCCTTTCCAAGATTTCAGTCCGTGAATTGAATTTTTATTCACCTGTTTGATGTATCAATCAGGCTGTTCGTTCACTCTTTCAACGTATTACCTTGTAGGAGCCTACATGACGGTTCAAACCTTCATTCCGAATGGTGCCCCAGCTGCCTCAGAAAACACTGTTACCCAGCCAGCGCACACCCCAGCCAGCGATGCTTCAGTCAAAAAACTGTACATCGAAACGCAAGGGTGTCAGATGAATGAGTACGACAGTCACCGTATGGCAGACCTGTTAGGCGATTCTCATGGCTATGTGCTGACCACCGATCCTAAAGATGCCGATATTCTGCTGATGAATACCTGCTCGATCCGTGAAAAAGCCCAAGAGAAAGTATTCTCCGAGCTGGGTCGCTGGCGCAAGCTTAAAGATAAAAATCCTGACCTGATTATTGGTGTTGGTGGTTGTGTGGCTTCTCAGGAAGGCGACAACATCCAGAAACGTGCCAATTATGTCGATATGATTTTTGGTCCACAAACCCTGCACCGTTTGCCGCAAATGCTGGATCAGCATTTTGAGCAGATCGAAAAGCCGAAAAAAGAAAAAATCAAACTGGTGGATATTTCCTTCCCCGATATCGAGAAATTCGACTTTCTGCCAGAACCGCGTGTTGAAGGCTATAAAGCTTTTGTCTCGATCATGGAAGGCTGTTCCAAATACTGTTCTTTCTGCGTGGTGCCGTATACGCGTGGTGAAGAAGTTTCTCGTCCACTAGATGATGTCCTGGCTGAAATTGCAGGTCTGGCAGAAAAAGGCGTGCGTGAAATTTCGCTGTTGGGTCAGAACGTAAATGGCTACCGGGGTGAAACCTTCGAAGGCAATATCTGTACTTTTGCCGATTTGCTGCGTTTGGTTGCAGACATTCCGGGTATTGGCCGTATTCGCTATACCACCTCGCATCCCCTGGAATTTAATGATGACCTGATCCAGTGCTATCGTGACCTGCCACAAATGGTTTCACATCTGCATCTGCCGGTACAAAGCGGTTCCAATGATGTGTTACAAGCGATGAAGCGTAACCACACCATTGATGTCTATATCGAAAAGATTAAAAAGTTACGTGCAGTTCGCCCTGACATGCACCTATCTTCAGATTTTATCATTGGCTTCCCGGGTGAAACAGATGAAAACTTTGAAGAGACTTATCAGTTTATTCAGGATCTGGATTTCGACCATTCTTATAGTTTCATCTATTCAAAACGTCCGGGTACGCCTGCGGCAGAACTGGAAGATACGATCTCTGAAGATATCAAAAAAGAACGTCTGGCCAAAGTTCAGCAATGGATTAAGCGTTCAAGCATTGACAAGACGGATGCCATGCTCGGGACCATCCAGCGTGTACTGATCGAAAAAGTTTCTGATAAAGATCCGAATATTCTGGTCGGTACGGCGGACAATACCCGTTATGTTAACTTTATTGGTGACCCTGCCTGGGTAGGCCGCTTTGCCGAGATTGAAATTACCGAAATTAAAACTTTGAATTTAGTTTATGGTGAGCTCTTGAATCTTGAGCCTGACGTGGCGTAATGTAGAGCATATAACGCACACTTCATAAGGAACACTCTTGACTGCAGCGATTCGACGTACAGTAGCTTTTCCTGGAATTTCGATGGACCGTATACAAGCCATGTTAGGTGCCTATAACGGCCATTTGAAGCAAATTGAACAACGTTTAGACGTCAAAATCTCCCATCGTGGAGAAAGTTTTATTATTGATGGTGGAATCGATGCCGTTGAGAGAGCCGAAATGCTCTTGCAACGTCTTCATGAAGAATCTGAACATAGTCAGCAGATTAGTGCAGATACTTTACATCTGATGATTCAGGGCAGCCAGACTGACCGTGAACTTCAGCAAGATCTGGATGATCAGGAACATACGGGGCTGGACAATGTCTGGCTGCAAACCCGTAAAGGCCGGATCAACCCGCGTGGTGCCAACCAGAAACGTTATGTACAGCGCATTCTGCAAAGTGATATTTCTTTTGGTATTGGCCCTGCGGGTACAGGTAAAACCTACCTCGCCGTTGCGGCTGCCGTGGACATGCTGGAGCGTAATGAAATTCAGCGGATCTTGCTGGTTCGTCCTGCGGTTGAAGCCGGTGAAAAACTTGGTTTCTTGCCGGGGGATTTAACCCAGAAAATCGATCCGTACTTACGTCCCTTGTATGACGCGCTGTATGAAATGCTCGGCTTTGAAAAAGTGGCCAAACTGATCGAACGCCAGGTGATTGAAGTCGCTCCGCTTGCTTATATGCGTGGCCGTACCCTGAATCATTCTTTCGTGATTCTAGATGAAGCGCAGAACACCACCCCAGAACAGATGAAGATGTTCCTGACCCGTTTAGGTTTTGGCTCACGTGCCGTGATTACGGGCGACGTAACTCAGGTGGATTTACCGCGTGGTCAGCAATCCGGCCTGTCACATGCCTTGCGTGTGATTGATAAAATTCCTGAAATTCATATCACTCGTTTCCATTCGCGTGATGTAGTACGTCATCAACTTGTACAGAAAATTGTTGAAGCCTACGAAGGCTGGGACAGTGAACAGCAGCGTTTAAGTGCTGAAGCACGTGCCGAACGTAAAGCACGTCAGGATGCCTTGATCGCTGAAAATGATGCTGCGGCAGACGCACAGCATTAAGCTTTAAACTTAAGGATTTGTGTTGAAACTTAGTCTTTCCTTACAACAGGACTTTCAGTCACCTGAACTGGTACTGAAACGAGCCTATATTAAAAAAGTTGTAGAAACCACTTTACGTCATATCGGCACTCAAAGTGATTGCGAAATTGGAATTGCCTGTGTTGATAATGACGAAAGTCATAAACTGAATTTGGAATATCGAGGCAAAGACAAACCGACCAATGTCCTGTCTTTCCCAAGTGAACTTCCAGATGAAATGGCGCAGTTTCTGGATGCATTTCCCATTGGTGATCTGGTGATCTGTATTCCTGTAGTACTGGCGGAAGCGCTGGAACAGCAAAAAGTACCATTAACGCATTTCACCCATATGCTGGTACATGGCACTTTACACCTAATGGGCTATGACCATGAAACCTCGGATGAAGATGCTGAAGAAATGGAAGGCATTGAAATCGAGATTCTGGCCAAGCTGGGTTTTGAAAATCCTTATCTAGAACAGAACTAAAATTTCTTCATAAAAAAGCGGGCTAAGGCCTGCTTTTTTTATTGTTTACCCTCACCCCAACCCTCTCCCATAAGGAGAGGGAGTTTTAATACCTATAGCTCAATGATAGTTCTCTCTCCCGTTGGGAGGGAGTTAAAGGGAGGGTTTACAAATGAATAAAATGGTCTAACGCACCTCAAATTCTGCTTCTGCCGGATCAAATCGCCAGGTACGAATCACCCGCAGTTCGGAAATTTCTTTCATTTTACTGTCGAAAGCACCAAATGGTGCTGCCTTACGCACGGAAGCTTTGGCTGCTTCGTCCAGCATGGCATGTCCTGAACTGTCAATCAGTCGAATGGCACGAATTCCGCCATTCTGGTTCAGGATCACCATCAGCCGCACTTCCCCTGCTAGATTCTGTTGTTTTGCTGCTTCCGGATAATAACGGTTACCATAAAATTCCACTTTTTCACGGAACTTTTCCAGATAGGCGGCAGAAACATCCTGCTTGGACTGAATACCATCTACAGTCTTAATTTTTTGCTGACGACTGAAATTTTGCTGACGCTGTAAATATTGCGCTTCCAGACTGGCGACCATGGCCGCTTTGGCCTGAAACTGGCTCTGTAATTGCTCCTGCATTTTTTTTCGCTGATTTTCTTCCGCCTGCTTTTGCCAGCTCAAGGTGGTCATCAGGACTTTTTCTTCAAAACTGAGTTCCTGTTGCTGTTGCAGCATATCCAGACTTTCTTGCAGCTCTTCGCCTGCATGTTGTTCCATTAACGGCGATGGCATATCACTCGACATGCGATGAGCTTCTCTAAACTGGCCGGAACCCTGCTGGTCCGTTTGGGCGAGAAAATCAGCATGCTCAATTTTTTCATCAGTCTGGCGCAAACTGACTGCGATTTCTTTGGTACTGGTATCCCGATCTTGCGGCATACCAAATTCCAGGGTCAGCACGATCAAATGCAGAATGCCTGCGGCAAGCACCGCACTGCTAAACACTGGATCTTTCCACCAAGTTCTGACCAGAGGCATGAGTATCATCGTTTTTTCACATTCGCCCAAACTCAATACTGAGTTCAGCTCCCCAAAAAAGTATTTGAAAGATTAAAAATAAACGGATTCGTCATTTATCTTTTTAAAATGCCAAATTCATCAAATCTTCAACGTTACATAACTAAAACTATAAAAATGGTGCTATTTATTTTGCTAAACTTCAAGCATGAACGCTTGTATTTTTCATACAATTCGACAAGATACATCCCGAGTCAAAAATAAAGTTGCCAGGACGCTTCAGTATGCAAACGCTAATTTCCAATATTTCCAACCGAATCCGCCAAGTGTATCAGAGGGCGGAAGGATTTATTGAAGATGAGCGTGAATTTCCCTTATCGCAAGTCTTCCTGAATGCAACCTTTCAGCGCTTTGTCACAGACAATGTCGATGCATTAAAAGACTTACATGCAGATTTACACGAAGACTGGCTGCGTTTGTATGCAACACTGGATTATAAAGGCCTGATTGTCACTTTATCGGTTGATTTGAAACTGGTACAGATGGAATTGAATAAAACCACCCAGTTGATCGTGTTCGAGCAAATTAGTGATACTCAGCTGATTGAAGCCAAATATCCAAATATGCTGTATAAACTGGGCGTGCGTTTCGGCTTGTTCTTCTATCAACGTATCTTGAATAAAGATCCTTTGGGAATGATTCTGGAAAAACTGGGCGTAATTAAAGTCATCGATGACTTGCTTTATCTAGATTTAAATCGCTGGTTAGGTAAAAGCCGATCGGTCATTGATACCTTGGGCAAAGTTCATGTGAATCACGCAGTACTTCGTGAAGCCGAACTGGTGGTGATTGGTAATGTCAATCTGGCCGCCCTGTTTAGAAAACTTTCCCAAGATCAGGAAGAGAACTGGGATGAAGACAAGATGGATGACAACCGGGTCACCCCCATCAAACAGAAAGATCCTTCTTAAATCATGTCAAACGTAGTTTTTGAACAAAAGTTCCATAAAACTACATGAAATATACATTTTTGGCAGAAATATCCCTTCAATTTCCATATTTTGCCCAAATAATAAAGGGTGCAATAAGTGATATGTTTTGCCAATTGAATCAATATAGGAAAATAACTGATGGCGAAGACTGTATTCAAAATTTTAGTGATGACCACGGGTCTGAGCAGCGCAATACTGTTCACTGTTATTTCTAGCCAGGCTTTTGCCATGACTCCTTTCCAAGCCAGTTATCAATTTAGCTATAATGGCAAGAATATGGGTTCTGCAACGCGGACTTTAAGCAAATCAGGCAATAACTGGACTTATGTCTTTGCTGCAAAAGCCGGAGGTATTGCCTCTGCAACCGAAACCAGCCGCTTTACTTTTAATAATGGCAAGATCGGCTCAAGCAGTTTCAGTCGCAGCAGTAAAGTGCTGGTGCATAACAACACCATGAGTATTAATTTTAATCCTTCCAGCAAAAGCATCAGTACCAAGAAAGACGATGAAAAACGCTCTTTTGCCTGGAGAGCAGATGTTCTGGATGAGTTGAATGCGGAATTGCAGATCCGTGAAGACTTAAAAAATTCAGGCCTGAAAGCAAATTACTATATCGCTGATGCTAAAGAAGTTGAAGGCCGTAAGTTTATCAAACAGGGTTCAGAGACTATAAGCACCAAATACGGATCCTTTAATACCATTAAAGTGGTGATGAAACACAGCAAACCAGGTCGTGAAACCATTTTCTGGCTGGCACCAAAACTTGACTATCTTCCAGTCAAAGTTTCGCATGTCGACAAGAAAACCTCCTATGGTTTACTGTTAACTGACTATAAAGGTGCAAGCAACTAAGTTTTTGGCGAATTTCACTTGATTTTTTCCGGGTGCTTTTTACAATACGCTTTTGCTTGAAAAAGCACCTGCTCTTGAGGATTCTCCCGTGCATGCACTAGAACAGAAAATCTTGGCTGAAGGCATCGTCCTCTCTGAAGAAGTTTTGAAAGTAGACTCTTTCTTAAACCATCAGATTGATCCAGTCATGATGCAACTGATTGGTCAAGAATTTGCGCGTCTGTTTAAGGATGCTGGTATTACCAAAATTATTACGATTGAAGCATCAGGTATTGCACCTGCCGTAATGGCCGGCCTAGAGCTTGGCGTACCTGTAATCTTTGCACGTAAATACCAGTCTCTCACCCTGAAAGATGATTTATATCGTTCTAAAGTCTTTTCATTTACCAAACAGACTGAAAGCACAATCGCGATTTCAAATAAACACATCAGCTCAACCGATAAGGTTTTAGTGATCGATGATTTTCTGGCTAATGGTCAAGCGGCTTTAGGTCTTGCAGACCTGATCCACCAGGCAAATGCAGAAGTAGTCGGTATTGGCATTGTGATTGAAAAATCATTCCAGCCAGGTCGTGACCTGCTGCTTGAAAAAGGCTACCGTGTGGAATCACTGGCACGCGTAAAGTCTTTGACAAATGGCACAGTTGAATTTGTTCGCGACTAAGCTCGCCAATGAATTTTAAAAGAGCGCTGATGCGCTCTTTTTTTATTGTGTTTTTCTGATGATATAAATTTAAAATATCCAGAGCTCAGCCTAAGTTCTTATTTATTTTTCCAGATTTGCTCCTAGATAAATGGCTTAATCTTAAGCTCCAGGCTATTTAATTTCTGAAATAGAGAGTGTCAAACAAATAAGTACTTTTTTATCCGATGAATAAACAACAATTTATGTGGATGTTATTATAAAATAAAGAGGCCTAACTATCTGCCAATAGTTAGACCTGTGTTTCCTTCAAAAAAAGAGTTTATTTAACAGTCACTGTGATACTACCGCTATTCACAGCACCGATAGCGGTAGTTGTGATGCTGTTGTTAATAGCAGTTTGAGTTCCTTCTGAAATAGCACTGACAGATGCATCAATAGCACCCGCATTATAGGCAATATTCGCTACACTATAATTGCTTAAAGTTTCATTGATTTCCTCACTATAGTCAGTACTTAGTGTCGAACTCACAACTTCCGAGATATCTGAACTATCCGCAACCTCTGATAGCTCCTCTAGAGTTTCAGAATTATTAGTTGCACTCGTTACTTCACTGTAGTCGTAGTTATCCGTTGCATCTGATATGTCTGATACCACCTTATTGTAGCTACCCTGCTCAATACTGATACTACCTGTATTCGCGGCACCAATCGCAGTAGTTTCAATTGTACCTTCAATTGAACTAATGGCGTCTGGTGCTTCTCTTGTAGCTTCTGCAATTGCTTCTAAATCGACACTTGCATCAACATCACCTGTATTCACTGCAAGATTCAAAGCAGAACCATTTTCAACCTGCTGAGAAATAGAATCCAGGGTAGCTTGTAAGCCTGTATCTACGGTGACATCAGTAGGTGTTTCACCATCTTGGGCGTATGCCATACCTGCGCTAGACAGAAAGGCGACGGATAAAGCGATTGTTTTGATCGTATTTTTCATCGTTGTTCTTCCTACTTTTGTTTTGAAGTACCTCTCGCTAAGTACTCCTTCTTATAATGGGAGCGAGCCCATTTTTAAATATTCTTAATCACGTTGGGTGCTAGACCAGTAATTTTCGACCACATCAGGATTAACCTCCCATAGCGTTGTGGTTTTTTCATCTTCTTGTTCTTTAGCAGCTTCTTCTTGAGTATCTTTTTCTTCATTCTTTTCATTTGAAGAAGGTTGACGCTGCTTCTTGCTGATATATTTAATCAAGTCCTGTTTACTCATTTCAGGCTCTGCTTCAGGGTTTTGAATCACCTCGGACTCTTTCTGTTTAGGCGGTTTTGTATCTTTACTCGGGGAGTTGGTTAACTTATTTTTTTCATTGGATGAGTCTGCCTGGCTTGAGACTGACTCCTGAACAACACTGCTTGAAGCTGTACTATTTTGTTGCTGGTTTTTCTTGTATTTATGCAGAGCGACAGAACTTCGGGTTAAGTTCAATTGACCAAACTCTGGCGGTATCTGCGCACGGCAACTTTCAAATACGGCGGGTGGGACAACCTGACTCAGCAATTCAAAAGTGGCCAGATTCAACATTTGCCGCAAGGCAAAGTTAGTTGCCTCTCGTTCTCCTTTTCCAATCTGAATATTTAAGAGTGTACGACCAGCGAATCTGCCTGCACTTAAGCCATAATCCTGTGCAGCAATTTGCTTCTGCAATGAAACATTGCCCACGACTTTACTGCTGCGGGTATCAGTCAAAGATAAATCCAGACCGACCATAATCCGGGTTTGACTATAATTCGGACCGACACCAGCGATCTGCATGTCAAAACCACCACCCGGAATAAAATCCAGACTGTTAATACTGCCTGTCACATAATAATCAGAGGCCTGGATTTGTCTGGGGTCACGAATGCCCCACTTGGCTTCGCTTTCGATAATCCGGGGATCACGCCGGTTCATTAAGCTTACCCCCGCCTGAAACAAGGCAGATTGCACCATATCTCCCGCACCTTGGGTCACCATTTTTCCGCTACCACCATTGGTAACTACATCCTTACCGGTTTGATCCAGAATTGCCCCCACGGAGAAACTCACATCACTACGTAATTGTCCTTTTAGGCAGGATAAAGCCATATCAAAAGGGGTAAAAATATCGGTAATTGGGGGGCCTTGTACCAGGCTAACTGGCTTCTTGTTTGAGGGCGCTAAACCCGTGCAGCCTGTTAAAAAAGAGCTGAAAAGGACAGTGGCACTCACGAAAGATATATGTCTTCTGGTCGAGGAGAAATTCAACATTGTGATTCTCCTGGTCTGTTACTTAAATTAAGACAGCGCTGAGGATTTTGGTTGGTATTTGAATTGACTGGTGCTTCATTCAGCAACTCACTCGTAATATCGATACTGTTGTCTCTACCCTCTACATTGATATTGTTGGTCGGGGTATTTACCGTCCCGATGGAAGTAGTTGAGGTGCTATGAACGGTGGTTTTACCTAATCCGGAATAATAGTCTGACTCCTTAAGTTCGATCAGATTGGCTTGAACTAGATTCTCATTGGAACGGGCACTGGATGATTTCCAACGCTGAGTCCACTCATCAGAGGTGGCATAAGCGTTACTCAAAAAACATAAACCTAATAAACCCAGATTGATAACTAATATTCTCATAATCTTAATATCCTCTGACTTAAGATATTTATTTAATTTTTCATTTAAGTAAGATTAAATTTATCTGAAAAATATTAAATCACATAAAATTATAAAATGTAAAACTTATCCCAATTCACTTATTTTTTTTGTTTTATTTAAAAATATAGATTATTGTTTTTATTAAATTAATATATATTTGTTTATTATTTGTGATTTGTAAGAAATCATTATATAAATTTTTTTTGAATATAAAATTCATATAAAAAACTTGATTAAGATAATATATTTTTTATATTATTAATAATCAAAAATTTATCTAATAAAGATTAGAATTATTGTGCTTTTTATATTTTAAAGGTCGTAAATTTTTATTTTATTAGAACTTCCATTTAATAACGATAAATGTCACACTTTATTTAAAATACAATTAATCAATCACAATAAAGATTACTTATAAAGAAACGCCAATATTCAGGTGTATTTTGGCTGAAAAATTTAAATAGTCCCGATAAGAACTCGTTTACATATTTTTCGACTTCCCTTCCTTTTTCATCTCGAATCCCAAAATAGTCTTTCTAAGAGCACAATATTTAGACTGATAAGAAAAGAACATTTCTGATGATCTTGAGATTTGCCATTTCCTCAATGACAGGTTAAGAATTGCGTTAATCAACCAAGAAGGCATATATTTACAGCTGAAATACAATGTTTTAGCGTGAACTCAACTAGAATCAAGTGAGTATGCAATGTTTCTGATTTGCGAATTCAAAACTTATCTAGTGTGTTGTTGTATGTTATGAATAAGTGCTGATCAGGGCACACACCCTATTCCCGACAAACCTAAAACAAGCACATCTCAATCCTTGATGGAACAATCTATGCAATGTCCTAAATGTGGCTCAGCTGATATCGAACAGCGCGATCATGAACAGAATTTAAAGAAAATTGGCGGCATTCTCATGAGTTCAGCGGGTGCAACTGCAGGGACTGTGGGTGGCGCTGCTTCAGGTGCATCGATTGGCGCTGCAATTGGTACAGTAGCCGGACCTTTAGGTGTGATTGTCGGCGGAACCGTAGGCACTTTTGTCGGTGCAATCAGTGTCGGGATTACCGGCGGTGTGGTCGGTAATTTTCTGGGGAAAAAAGCCGGGGTTTCTGTCGACCGTAATCTGTTTCAGGATTATCAATGTCTGAAATGCAAATACAGATTTAGTCAAAAAGATCAAAAAGATCAAAAAGATCAAAAAGATCAAAAAGATCAAAAAGAAGCCTAATAAAATTCAGGAAATGAAGTTCATTCTTCATTTCCTGTGAGTGCTTGTCAGACTCGATTGAGTTTCAGTACCACTTCACCTAAACGCTTGCCTTGTACTTCACACAGAATTTTTTCATCCTGACTCAGGCCCTGATCATGCCGTGGGCCGCTGACATGACTAGCGCCATAAGGCGTACCACCAGTTTTGGTATTCGAGAGTGCCGGTGTTGAGTTACTAAGCCCCATGATCATCATGCCATGATGGAACAACGGCGGCAGCATGGTCAGCAAAGTACTTTCCTGTCCGCCATGCATGGAACCTGATGCCGTAAACACGCAAGCCGGTTTACCGTGTAGCGCTCCATTCAGCCACAGACTCGTGGTCTGATCCCAAAAATATTTCATTTCAGAGGCCATATTGCCAAAACGGGTCGGTGAACCAAGCGCCAGGCCGGCACATTGCGCCAGATCGTCCAGAGTACAGTAAATATCCCCTTCTGCCGGAATACTCGGTTCAGCGACTTTTACCATGCTGGATATATTTGGAACTGTCCTGATTTTTACTGCCACGCCTGCCGCTTCAATTCCATTGGCAATCAGATGCGCCATTTCTTTGGTTGAGCCATATTTGCTGTAATATAAAACAAGGACATAAGGTTGCATAATGGTTCTTATTCATTACTTAAAAAAATAAAACTATACGATACTTTGCAAGTTTTTTGGTTAAGCTGATGATGAAAATTCATGATGATTAAAAAAATTGAGATTGGATGCAGATGATTGTTAAGTATTTAAAGAAATTACCTTTCTATGAAAAACACTGGTTTCAATTTGTTTTATTTGTACTTCGACGCTTTGAAGCAGACCGCTGTCGCGAACAGGCAGGTTCCCTGACCTATACCACCCTGTTTGCGGTGGTGCCTATGCTGACGGTTTTTCTGGTAATTATCTCTTCCATTAAAGCGCTGGAACCTGCGCGGCAGCAATTGCAACAACTGATCTATAGTAATTTTTTACCCAAAACTACAATTGCCTTTGATAAGGCCCTGAATGCCTTTACCGATAAATCCAGCAATCTCACCATCATTGGTATTCTGTTCTTGTTTGTGACGACAGTATTGATGCTCAGCAGTATCGAAACGGTGTTTAACCGCATTTGGCGCGTGACTGAAACGCGGGGCGGAATTATGGGCTTTATGCGTTACTGGACCATCATTTCGCTCGGGCCGATTTTACTCGGCAGTGCATTTGTGATTTCTTCGACCGTGGCATCCATGAGCATTCTCAGCAATAACTTTGCCGGTTATGAGCTTGATGGCGCTTTTGTCCTCTGGGCGATTTCCTTTTCTTTGACTGTACTCGGATTTTTCATTTTGAACTGGACCATCCCGAATCGCAGTGTACCGCTTAAATCTGCCTTTATTGCCGGTCTATTTAGTGCCGTGGTGTTTGAGCTGCTGAAAAATCTGTTTGGCTATATCATGTCAAACTTTACCAGCTATGAGATCGTCTATGGTGCCTTCGCCGCCGTGCCGATTTTCCTGCTCTGGATTTATCTGTCGTGGATTATTGTGTTACTGGGGGTTGAAATCAGCTATGCCCTGACGGCGTTTGAATCTGGGCAGGACAATAAACGCCATCCCATCGTCATGCTGCTGGATCTGTTAGAATTATTTTATAAAAAGCAGAAAACTGGTGAAAGCATCAGTGAAGCCCAAGCACTTGAGGTCTTAGGCCGGGATGAAATTGGACGCTGGCCGAGCTATGTCGCCATGTTTGAAAAGCAGAATTTGATCAAACGTACCGATGAAAATGAATATGTGCTGGTTCGTGATCTGGATCAGGTCAGCTTCTGGAATTTTTATCTGCAATTACCCTATCCACTGCCACGCAAAAACCATCTCACCAATGCCCAGACTGATGACATCTGGATGCAAAATTTCTCACCTAGATTACAGGAAACCGATCAATATCTGGAAGAAAAACTCAATTTTCCATTGTCCGAACTGTTCCGACATAAATAAAAAAATCCTCTCGCTTGAGAGGATTTTTTTTAACTGATAGCGGTAGATTTCCAGCAGACTATAGCGCCTGCAGTCACCAAACCCGTCCCGATCCAAAAACTGAGTTCGGGTCTGACATCCAGAATCAGCATTGACATGACCGAAGAAAGAATCGGCATAAAATAGGTGGCTAAAATCAGCACCTTGATATTGCCGAACTGCATACTCTGATTCCAGTTACTATAGGCGATGCCAATCAGACTACCCACCACTGCAATTCCCAGCCATAGCTTGAATGTGGGCATGATAAAAGGTTCGTTTAATCCTAAATGTAAGAACCATAAGCTAATTACAGCGACCAAAAAGAAAATCGGTACACCATTTTGTCCGCGGCCATAGGTCCTAGTTAGAACGCAGTAGCAAGGCCATAACAAAGCGCCGAGAAAGGCAAAGCCATAGGCCCAAGGATTTTCAGCTAAAGCCTGCATAAACTTCGGCAGATTAGTGATTTCTGGATTGACCACCAGCATCAGTCCCATCACAGCGAGCAGAAAGCCTGGAATCACCCAGAGGCGAGCCTGCAACTGTCGGGCAAAAATCGAAAAAACAATCATCAAGGGTGGCCACAGATAATTGATCATGGCAATCAGCATCACCTGTTCACGATTATCCGACCATGCCACAGCAACCAGAAATAGAATCTCATAAGCCACAAATAAAGCGCCACAACCGAGCAGATAACGCTTGGACATTTGCATGATTTTTGGAAAGCCGGTGAACGCAAAAATCGCCAGACTGCTAAAACTATAAATTAAAGCAATCCCCTGCACTGCACTGGTGGATTCAGTAATCAGTTTCACTACGGCGACCAGACTGGCCCAGATCAGAATAGAAGACAGACCAATCCAGGTCGCTAAATTTACAGACCAGATTTTCATGCTTGCTCTTGAATGCTTTTATTGATATTCGGTTTTTTCAGCCATCCCTGCAAACTCACTAGAATCACACCCAGCATGACCATACAGGTGCCGATAATAAAATTGATTTCGATATGTTCATCCAGAATCAGTACGCCGAACAGCATGCCGAATACAGGGGTCAAAAAGGAAAATACCCCTAGACGCGATGCCAGATAATGCTTCAGCATCCAGAACCAGATCAGATAACTGGCAAAGGAAATCAGCACGGTATGAAAAACCAGACTGGAAATAGACAACACCGTCCATTGAATGGCTGCTTGTCCAGTCAGAACAGCCAGAGGCAATAACAGCATTCCACCTATCAATAATTGATAGAACAAAGTCTGGGTTGCAGGTGCTTCAGCCAGCCGGCTCAGACGTACACTGACTGTGGTGGCTGCCCAGAATACGCCGCCAAGCAAAGCCAGAAAATCTCCCCACAAGGCATCAGTTTGTAAAGTTGATTCTGTCTGTGGACGTAACAGAAAGCTGACTACAATTCCGCTAAAGGCAAGAAATATTCCGCCCCATTGCACAGAAGACAAACGCTCTGCCGGCAATTTCCAGTGTAAACCCAAAGCCACAAAAATCGGCGCGGTATAAAGTAAAACAATCGTATGCGAGGCTGAGGTATAACGCAGTGCCTCACCAATCAGATAGAATTCGGTTGCAAACAACACACCGACTAGTAATCCTGCAGGTAAATAGCGTGCATTCCAGAGTTGACGGCGCACGCTCTGCTGAATCAGGGGATAAACCATCAGCGCAGACAAGGCTGAACGCAAGGCAATTTGCATCAGGGCTGAAATATCATTCGCGGCCCACTTCAGTACCACCTGTTGTAAACCCCACAACATACACAATACAAACATGATGGCAGATGCTTTGGCATCTAATGCCTGACGCTGGCTCACATACGGTCCTGTTGCTCATTTGGAAGGTACACTATAAAAGTGTCAGAAATAAAAGATATACTTCAAAACAGACAAATGATGGTGTTATTCAGGCAATTTCGGTGATGCATAAAAAATCCAAGCAGATTCAGCTTCGCTCAAGCAACTTCCGACCCATGATCTGATTAAAGCACCTCTGTGGATCAGTTTCAGGGAAGATCCTGCGCAATCTGTTTATCCGCTACATGGCCATGCCTGGGGAGAATTTGTCTATGCTTTTCATGGCGTGATGGAAGTGAATATTAATCATATAAATTATGTGACGCCTTCACCTCACGGCATCTGGCTCCCACCGAATTTAGAGCATCGTGGTCTGAACCGTACCGCAGTTTCTCATGGCACTCTGTATGTGCATGAATCACTTTGTAGCCAACTGCCCACTCAACCGGGCATCCTGCTCAGCGCCCCCTTGGTCACTGCTTTATTTACCCACCTGAAACAACTACATCAGCAAGATCATCCGGGATTCGAGAATTCAGCTGAATATCAGCGTCTGCTACAGGTGCTGCTTGATCAGCTCCAGCAAGCCCAACTGGTCAGCAGTTATCTACCGCATTCAGAACATGCATTGCTGAAACAGATTTTAGATTATTTACATCAGCATCCGGCAGATCAGAGCTCGCTGCAGCAACTGGCCGAACGCGTCAATTTAACCGAGCGGACGTTAGCGCGATATAGCCAGAAAGAACTGGGAATGTCACTGCATGAATGGCGGCAACGCCTGAAAGTGATGCAGGCCATGTCTTTATTAAATGCAGCGCATAGTGTCGAGAGCATTGCCTTTGATCTGGGCTATGCCAATGCCTCAGCATTTATCAGCATGTTTAAACGCTGGATGGGAAGCACCCCAGATCAGTTTCGCAAGCGTTATACTGTTAATGATTAAAATTATGCATATGAAAAAGGAGCCAATAGGCTCCTTTGATTCAAAATCCTGGTTATTTCACAAAAGTCGTCCAGACATAATCTTGAGCCTGCCCTTTGAGGGTCATTTTCAGTTGATCGCCTGAATGTAATGCCGCAACGCCTGCCGGTGTACCGGTCATCACCACATCCCCTTCTTCCAAAGTAAAGACCTGACTGATGTCAGCCAGCAAGGTCGCAATATCAAATATCAATAAAGCGGTATCACCTTTTTGACGTAGCTCATCATTGACTTGCAGTGTGTAATGCACATCTTTCCAGTCAGTGACTACATCGGCGACAGGCACCCAATCCGACAACAAACAAGAACCATCAAAGGCTTTGGCACGTTCCCAAGGCTGGCCTTTTTTCTTGAGATCATCCTGTAAATCACGCAAAGTTAAGTCCAGACCTAAACTCACAGCACCCACAGCGTCAAGTGATTTCACAGGATCGCTTTCTTTGCTTAAAGTCCGGTCAATACGCAAACTCAATTCACATTCATAATGACAATTGCCCCATTCCGGATTCCACTCAATGCCTGCTTCAAGCGAACTTAAGGCACTCGGTGGCTTGATAAACAATACCGGACGATCAGGGATCGCATTGCCGAGTTCTTTGGCATGATCGGCATAACTGCGACCCACGCAAACGATTTTGGATGGACGTGTGCTCATGATCAAAACTTCCCTTTTATAGATATCTGAATTATTTTTTAAATGTATGCTCGAACATACTCTGTTCAGTGCCGTCCTTAAATGCACGCTTCGGCACAATAACCACGGTACGGTTTTTTAATTCCAGCATATAAGTGAGTTTACCGACAGCAAAATTCTGCACTTCGCTATATGGCACCAACTTACTACGATCATTATTAAAAATTTCCGCATAGTCCTGATACAAATCAATACCCTGTTCGCTTTTACCAAACTGATATTTAACAAACTGACGTTTAAACATCATCGGCAGGAACCAGTAACGCATAATACCTTGCAGGAGCAGAAAGAATGCGCCCAAAGCCACGTAATAACGTCCGACGCCATCAAAACCCATCGAGAAACCCCAGATGATGATCCCGATACTGACCAGAGGCGTCAGAAAACGTGAAATCTGCTTTTTACCAAACGTCGCCAGGGCAAAACCATCCTGAGATTCTTCTAAAGTCAGAAAATAACGGGTCGATAAAGTCGGTGCTGACTCAGTCATAGCATCACATCAAAAATAAAATCTTGCCCAATACTATACCAAAATATCCATAGCGCTTATGGCCTGTCGCATCAATTACATAACTTTGCTTTGGAAATACGTGCATTTGGTTTTAAATAAACAGCAATTAAAACAAAAAATACGCAACAGGATGTTGAATGAAAGAATTAAAGCAATGCATGCTCATCGGTGTTTGTTTGGCAGTTTCTGTCCCAGCACTGGCCAAGATTATTCCCTGGAATGCCGAAATACCAAGCAGTCTGAGTGCTTATCAGGGCAATGCCCAGCAACTGGCAGAATTAACCGGCGAGCGGATTCTGATTTATGCGCATCCAACCAGTAAAACTCAGCTTCCCACCTTAAACAGTAATGCAGCCAGCAAGACACAGTTTTATAGTGCGGCTGTAGTATTGCCTGTGGCTGAAGCTCAGGTTGAAAAATTGCTGCAACATTATCCGAATTATGTCGGTCTGTTTCCGACCTTAAAGTCGGCCAAGGTGCTGGAGCAGCAGGGTTCGATTCAGCAGGTTAAATATCAGGTTCATATCCCGACCCCGATTCCAGTCTTGAACTTTAAAGAAACCGTAGTGATGCAGCATCATCTGGGTGAAAACAGCATCAGCACCTTAATTATTGATGCGCCAATTCTCTATGGTGCAGGAAAACTGGAGTGGTTTGCACTGGGTCCGCATAGAACGCTGGTGACTGTCACCCAATGGGGCGACCTGAACCAGCCCAAAGGCTTTTTATTCAGTAAAATCCTGAATGCGCTACCTGAAGCCAAACTCGGCATTCCGCCGAGTACCAATGCATTTCTGCTGGAAGCACTACAACAACGCTTTAAAATCGAGCATACAGCAGCACTAGCAACTCCGATTCCGCAACTTAGATTCAACCCTCAACAGCTACAAAAAATTGCCCAGATCAGCCAAAAGTCTGGTCAACCGGTCAGTTTCATTTTTCCGAACTATCAGATTAAAGAAGGAAAAGCCTCAGAAAATTTAAGATTTAGCAGCACCTATCAATATTTTGCGCATCCGGTCGAAAAATTGCGACCGTGGTTAGCGGCTGAAGCGACGCAGCAGCTTTTTCCTCGGCAGATCAAGAAAGTCGAACTGAATCCGGTCAATACTCAGAATATAGATGCCAACTATAAGGTGTCGGTGGGTTTGGGCGTGATTCAGATCCCGTTTAATTTTAAGATGCATTTTTACCAACCTGATTCCCTGCAAAACCAGTTCAATGCCAATGGCGGTGACTTGAAGTTTGTGAAAGGTGGTATGCGCTTATTGCCGCAGTCACAAGGTACCTTATTTCAAATCACCAGCAGTATGAAAATTCACGATCAGGCGCCGTTCTTATTAAGAGCCATGCGTAGCATGCCCTATCATGATATTTTACCAGCAGTGGGTGGTAATACCGTTTATGCACTGAAAGTGCAGCAAAAATTAAGATGAGCAGGAAGCAGAGAGTTATTGGTTTTTTATATGAAAAATAGTTAAAAATCACAGACGTAAAAAAACCGCATCAACGTGCGGTTTTTTCAGAATTCTTATCAAGATTGGTGCGCTCAGAGAGATTCGAACTCCCGACCCCTTAGTTCGTAGCCAAGTGCTCTATCCAGCTGAGCTATGAGCGCGACGTCTTGATGGGGTGCATTATACGAGCTTTTTCAGTCTTGTTAAGTGTTTTTTAATAAAATCACAACTGAATGTACAGTAATTAAACGATGTATCAAAATTTATAGTTTTCTGCTGAAAATTTCTGCGGATTTAGAGCTAAAAACACTTAATTAATTCAATCAAGAGGCTTGTATTTTCCAAAAATTCCATCACTACGCAATGGGTCAGCCTTAAGTATTCTTAACCAGGTATTCAGCCAGAATAGAATTCAAATATAAAACGACCATCATCCTTGTACACTTTATCACTCGCCTATTGTTCCAGTCTTTACTTCTCCTGCCCTTTGATAATGCGTAAACACAATACCATTTGAGCTGGCCACATGATCTATCAATTGAAAAGCGGCGGGTATTGATTCATGGCTAAACAGGCGTTTGCCAACACCGAGTATAATTGGAAAAGTCAGCAGACGAAGTTCGTCCACAAGCTCATATTTGAAAAGTGTCTGTACCACTGCAGCACTACCATACACGCGAATATCCCCCTCTCCCGATGCTTTAAGATTGATTATCTCATCAATGCTTTTCAGAAAAAGGGTATTTTGCCAGTCGGAATGCTCCAGACTAGTAGAAAGAATATATTTATTGACGTCATTGATTCCCGGCCAGTCTTCAGTATGTGTGGGCCAGTAAGATTCAAAAATCTGAAAAGTATGTTTCCCTAAAAGAATATCGGAGGGCTGCATCCATTTTTGCATAATGACATCAAATGCCGGATCAGGTTCCGCATTAAAATACGGCGCCACCCAGCCACCATATTGAAAGCCACCAGATATATCTTCTTCTGGGCCGCCGGGCCCCTGCATCACGCCATCGAGGGTCAAAAATTCCTGGACAATGATTTTTCTCATCACGACTGCCTTTATTTTTATTCACTCGCCTGAGACTTATTTTTAGCACGTGTTGTCTGGTGTTTCTGTAAATTTTAGGCACAAAAAAACCGCAACATGTGCGGTTAATTGTTCAAGTTGGTGCGCTCAGAGAGATTCGAACTCCCGACCCCTTAGTTCGTAGCCAAGTGCTCTATCCAGCTGAGCTATGAGCGCGTAACTTGTGTGCCTCGGTTGGCAATACGTTTTTTCTGCTTAACTTACTTGGTGCGCTCAGAGAGATTCGAACTCCCGACCCCTTAGTTCGTAGCCAAGTGCTCTATCCAGCTGAGCTATGAGCGCGCGACATAAGTAAGCGTGGCGGTGAGAGAGGGATTCGAACCCTCGATACAGTTACCCGTATGCGTCCTTAGCAGGGACGTGGTTTCAGCCACTCACCCATCTCACCGTAACGTGCGGCCATAATACAAATTTCGGCATGGCACTGCAAGCGCAGCATCAAAAAAAAGTGCATATTTTTGCTCGTTTAAATACTTTTTAAGCAATTCCTCGATTTTTCGCGCATTTTGATGGCAAAAAAACTGCATAAATTTCCAGTTATCGAAAATTAACAGAAAATTGAAAACTTAAATGGATTATTGCAATCATTTACGTGCAGTCTGCGCATACATGTTTTATGCTAAACCTATCTCCTAAGATAAATTTAAAGACATGATGAAAAACTGGGTCGATCCTGAAGCAAAAGCTGAAGCCGAACGTTATGACAACCCTATCCCTAGCCGCACGCTCATTTTAGAAACCATCGAAAAGAACAATGCCCAGTCCCATGCAGACCTGGTCGAACATTTTGAAATTGCAGATCAAAAAAGTATTGATGCCCTGAGCCATCGTTTAATTGCGATGGTGCGTGACGGGCAACTGATGAAAGACGGCTACAAGTTTCAGATTGCCGTCGAGCAACCTGAATCCGAAGCGACGGTTTATATCAATTCCCGAGGGATGGGAACTGCCAACATTTCCGGCCAGGATGACCTATTATTGGCTGAGCGTGAACTGCGTCTGGTCTTTAATGGTGACCGCGTTAAAGTGCGTCAGACTTCGGTAGACCGTAAAGGTAAGGCCTGGGGCTATATTACTGAAGTTGTGCAGCATCGTGTCAAACAGATCATTGGTAAAGTGTCAGAGTATGATGGTGAATACTTTATCCAGCCAGCCAACCCGAATGCACATCAGCCAATCACCCTTGAAAAAGAACTGATCGAACATGCCCAGGTCAATCTGGGTGACTCGATTCGTGTGGCGATTGATACCTATCCGACCCGTGAAGAATTCGCGACTGGGCATATTGTGCAGTCCATGGCAGACAAGGCCGATACTGAAATCATCATTCCACAAACCATTTTAGAATATGGTTTGCCTTATGAATTCCCGGAAGAAGTGGTTAAAGAAGCCGAGAGCTTTAAAGAACCAACGGCCAAAGACCATGAAGGTCGTGTGGATCTGCGTGATTTAGCCTTAGTTACTATTGACGGTGAAGATGCACGTGACTTTGATGATGCCGTTTATGCCGAAAAACGTCCGGGTGGTGGCTATCGTGTGGTCGTGGCCATTGCCGATGTCAGCCATTATGTGCGTCCAGGCAAACCGCTGGATGATGAAGCGCAGGAACGCGGGACGTCAGTCTACTTCCCGCACTTTGTTTTACCGATGCTGCCTGAAGCATTGTCGAATGGCCTGTGTTCGTTAAATCCGAATGTTGACCGCCTATGTATGGTCTGTGATTTAAAACTGTCACGTGCTGGCCGTGTTACCGGTTTTGAGTTCTATCCATCTGTTATGCATTCCAAGGCACGTTTGACCTATGATCAGGTCGCACAGTATCTGGAAGGTGACAGTCAAGCCATTACCGAAGACCGTGAAGTTCGCAAGTCGATCAACACCCTGTTCCAGCTTTATCAAGTTCTTAAAAGTTTACGTGCTGAACGCCATGCCATGGAATTTGAAACCGTCGAAACTTACATGACCTTCGACGAACTGGGCGGAATTAAAGAAATTTTGCCGCGTAGCCGTAATGATGCGCATAAGCTGATTGAAGAATGTATGTTGCTGGCCAACGTGGCAGCCGCAGAATATGCATTGAAAAATGAAATGCCAATGTTGTACCGCGTGCATGAGCCACCTGAGTTCTCACGTATCCAGAAAGTCCGTGACTTCGTCAAGCTGCTGGGTTTGAATTTCCCGGAACAGCCGACTCAGAAAGATTATCAGGCGGTGATTGAAGCGACCAAAGAACGGATTGATGCACCAAGTATTCATGCGGTGTTATTACGCTCCATGATGCAGGCTTACTATGGTGCGAGTAATGCAGGCCATTATGGTCTGGCTTATGAAGCCTATACACATTTCACTTCACCAATTCGCCGTTATCCGGATCTGTTATTGCATCGTGCAATCAAAGCACATTTAAATAACAAGCCATCTCCACTTTCAGGTGGTGCTTTAGATGAAGCTGGTGACCATTTCTCTGCCACAGAACGTCGTGCAGATGAAGCATCACGCTCGGTAACGACCTGGTTGAAATGCCATTATATGCAGCAGCATCTGGGTGAAGAATTTGTCGGCATTATTAGTGCAACGGCAGAATTTGGCCTGTTTGTCACGCTAAAAGACCTGTATGTCGATGGTATGGTGCATGTCAGCCAGCTAGGCGATGACTTCTTTGTCTTTGATCAAAGCAGCCAGAATCTGATCGGCCAGAACCGTGGTCAGGTCTTTGGTCTGGGTGATGAAGTCAAAATCAAGGTTGCCGGTGTCAATCTGGAAGAACGCAAGATCGACTTTGAACTGGTGCAACAACTCAGTCATGCCGGCCGTGCAGTTCGTGCCCGTGCACCGCGCGTGAGCGAGAAAAAACCAGTATCACGTCCAGCAGCAACCGAAGAAGTGTTCGGCAACAATGAACGTGAATCTAAATCCAACCTGAGCACCGATGGAGAACAGCCCATACGACGCAAAAAAGGAAAAGGAAAACCCAGCTCTTACAGTAAAAAGTCTGCTAAACCATCTGCAGGAAAGTCTGAAGCAAAGGTTAAAGATAAAGTAAAGAAAAAGGCCAAGGTCAAAAAGAAAAAGTCGAATGCAAAAGCCAAGACTGAATAATTTTTGACGGTTTAAAAAGAGTGCTACGGCGCTCTTTTTTATTCAATACGAACAGAAGATAATAATTTAGAATAAATTTTATCTACATCTGCTATATGATTCTTGATTTTCTCTTCACAAACATTTTGGTCTAATTTTTCATCTATTTGCTCGATTTTTGCATCAATAATCTTGTTATAAATATCTGTAAATTTTTTAGAAATTAAAATAAATTCTGATTTATCAGAAAGGTTCTCAATAAGAACTAAAATTGCATATACTTGATAGTATGATTCTTTCATTTCATTAAAATCAGATTTTTTCCATTCAGGTTTATGAGATAAATCTAAAGTTTTAGTTGTCCACCCAACTAATTGTTTGTAAGCAAAAATAATTTCATCTCTTTCAACTTTTCTATTTTCTTGTTCTTTCCATTTATCTAATAAAATGTAACCTGCATAACCAATAAATAAGGTAGCTGACCAACTCATCATCGTGGCAAATGCTCCTTTATCTAGATCATTATCATAAGGCTTTGTTGCACAAAGCTGTTCGTAAGGTCTAATTCAGCAATATAATTTCCGAATGAAGAAGCCTCCACCTAATATCTACCGTACAATCA